>CAIYSA010000050.1 GCA_903928655.1 uncultured Bacteroidota bacterium | reverse complement strand
ATGTAATAATTATTTTTTTGTTATGAGGCAGCTAAAAATAACCAAGCAAATAACTAATAGGGAAACGGCTTCCCTTGATATGTATTTGCAAGATATTGGGCGAGTGGAATTAATAACCGCTGATGAAGAAGTTGTTTTAGCGCAAAAAATAAAGCAAGGCGACGAAAAAGCATTAGATAAATTAGTAAAAGCTAATTTACGTTTCGTTGTTTCTGTATCAAAACAATACCAGAACCAAGGCTTGAGTTTACCTGATTTAATTAATGAAGGAAACATGGGCTTAATTAAAGCGGCTCGTCGTTTTGACGAAACGCGTGGTTTTAAATTTATTTCGTATGCTGTGTGGTGGATTAGACAATGCATTTTACAAGCATTAGCAGAACAGTCGAGAGTTGTGAGATTGCCCTTAAATAAAATTGGCGCCATTAATAAAATAAATAAAACGTATGCGCTGCTAGAGCAACAATTAGAAAGAGAACCAATAGCAGAAGAAATATCAGAAGTCATTGAAATGTCGGCAGCTGATATTAGAGAAACCCTAAGGAACCAAGGTAGGCATGTAAGCATGGATGCGCCCATAGGAAACATGGAAGATGGTGGAAGCATGTATGATTTAATGGTAAACGGAGGAGACGCACCAGACAATGATTTAATTATAGAAAGTTTAAGAAAAGAAATTGATAGAACTTTAGAAGGTTTAACACCAAGAGAAATGGAAGTAATAAGGCTTTACTATGGCTTAAATGGTAGCCATTCGCATTCGCTTGAAGAGATTGGAGAAAAATTTGATTTAACAAGAGAACGTGTTAGGCAAATAAAAGAGAAAGCAGTGAGAAGATTAAAGCACTCATCAAGAAGTAAATTATTACAAGGATATTTAGGATAAATTAATAGAACGATTTTTTTAGTGTGTACGTTTAGTGTGAAACGGGGGCTTTGTGTTTAGGGCCTCCGTTTTTTTGTATTTAAAAATAGCGCATAGCGAACATACGTGTGCACAATTGGCGAATGTTTTATATATTTATAGCGCTTAGCGATAAGTTAGGTGCAACCCTATGACAAAAATTCTCCGTGGACAGATTAAACCTTTTGCTATTGCAGACATCTAAAAAAACAAAAAACTATGAAGAAAATATTACTACTATTTACTCTAGCCTTTATATTTACAAACTTATCATTCGGACAAACAAATGTTTACGATAGTATTTATGTTAGCGGTCGTTGGCGGACATTTTTAACACATCTTCCAACTGGATATAATGTTTCGGCGAGTTATCCATTAGTATTAGCATTTCACGGTGGAAGCCCTCTTGGTTATCAGTCAATTCAATATCAATCTCGATTATCTCAAAAGGCTGACACTTCAAGCTTTATTGTTGTTTACCCAGAAGGAGTAAAAGTTGCCGGTAATAGGACTTGGAACGCAGGTGGTTGTTGTGCTCCAGCAACTACTCTAAATATTGATGATATTGGTTTTGTAAATTCATTATTGAATAACCTATTTACTAACAGACCTATTGATACTAACCGTGTTTACGCTACTGGATTTTCAAACGGCTCTTTACTTTGTTACAGACTTGCCAATCAATTGACCCATAGGTTTGCTGCAATAGCACCAGTAGCTGGTGACTTAATGTATTATCCTTGGAGTCCATCAAGAGCTATTCCAATTATAAGTTTCCATTCCTATTTAGACCAAAATGTTAAATACTTTGGTGGTATAACAGTTGGGACGACTGGTACTTATTTCCCACCGCAAGATAGTATGTTCGATATAATCAGTTCAAATTATAACTGCACTATATTAAAAGACACATTATATCACAATGTTAGCCAATACGACCACTTTAAATATTTAAATTGTTCTTGCAATACGGTTATTGAACAATTTGTAAGTTATGACGGCGAACACTCTTGGCCTGGTGGTCTAGCAACGGGTACAACAACAGTAAGCAACAAGTTTAGTGCAACATATTTAATGTGGCAATTCTTTCAAAACTACACTACTAGTTGCTTGACAACTAGCATTAGTGAGATTCAAGATAAAGTTAATTTAAGTTTTTATCCAAATCCTTTTTCAACTAAAATCAAATTATCTAATACAACAGGTTTTGAAGATTTCATTCTTTCAAATTCAATTGGTCAATCTATTTGGCTTGGTAAAAATATTGACAAACAAGATTTCTCCTATTTGACAAGTGGGCTTTACTTTGTAAAAGTAGACAACAGAATATATAAATTAATAAAGGAGTAAAAGAAAAGGGCAGCACCTAACCCAACCTAAATTCAATTTTGGTATTTTGCACAGGCTTTTATATAACCGATTTATTTAGTAAGATATAAATACCCAAATTTATATACCACTTATAAAACAAAAGCTACCACTTATTAGAAAGTGGTTTTCAGTTCACTAAAATCTCTTTAATTTTATATCAGTTCTTTATATAGGTTTTGTTTAGTTAAACCAAAAAGGCTGTTGTGTTTTCTGCGGGGATGTACATAACAGCCTTTTTTATGTTCTAAAATTTAAACTAAAGTATGAGCCACTAAATACTCTGCAATTTGAACCGCATTAGTTGCAGCGCCTTTTCTGAGATTATCAGAAACAATCCACATATTTAAAGTTTTATCTTGCGATTCATCTCTACGGATTCTACCAACAAAAACAGCATCTTTATTGTGTGCATTCATTGGCATTGGATAAATGGCATTTTTAATATCATCTTCCAAAACAATTCCTTCAGTCGTTTTCATTAATTCAAAAATATCTTTGATGTCAAAATCATTTTCAAATTCAACATTTACACTTTCACTATGGCCACCAATTACTGGTATGCGAACAGTAGTAGCAGTTAATTTAATAGTGGCATCACCCATAATTTTTTTGGTTTCATTTACCATTTTCATTTCTTCTTTGGTATAACCATTATCAGTAAACACATCAATTTGAGGAATTACATTTAAATCAATTTTATATTTGTACGCCATTTCACCATCAATGCCAGCTCTTTCATTCATTAATTGTTCAACCGCTTTTACACCAGTTCCTGTAACAGATTGATAGGTAGAAACAACGACTCTTTTTATTTTGTATTTTTTATGCAAAGGATTTAAAGCCACTACCATTTGAATAGTGGAACAATTTGGATTCGCAATTATTTTATCACTCTTTAATAATGTATTCGCATTAATTTCAGGCACTACTAATTTTTTAGTTTCATCCATGCGCCAAGCTGATGAATTATCAATAACAGTAATTCCAGCTTCAGCAAATTTTGGAGCCCATTCTAATGAAGTATTTCCACCCGCAGAAAATAAAGCAATTTGTGGTTTTAAATTAATAGCATCCTGCATTGAGACTACCTTATAAGATTTATTCTTGTAATTAATTTCTTTACCTACCGATTTCTCAGAAGCTACAAGTATTAAATCAGTTAAAGGAAAATTTCTTTCAGATAAAACTTCCAGCATTTTTGTACCTACTAATCCAGTTGCACCAACTACAGCTATTTTCATTATTATTTTTACATTAATTAATCGATAACAAAAGTGTTAATTAATTCTTAATCAAAAAAATTTCTTACATTAGTTATTTATAAATCTTTATACAATATGCTAAGATATTTCACCTTAATTACATCACTTTTGTGTTTCAATTATACGTTTTCTCAAGTTTCTGAAAACTTTGCGGATGGTGATTTTACGAGTGCTCCCACATGGACATTAAATAGCACAACTGATTTTACTGTAAATGCAGGGCAATTAAAATCAGCAAACACAACAACGCCAGGTAATTTTTACATTAGTACAAGTAATACTTTAGCAGCAAACTGTCAATGGGAATTTTGGACAAATCTGCAATTTGCTACTTCAAGCACAAATTATGTTGATATTTATTTAACAAGCGACGTTTCAAATTTACAAGCCACAAACATTAACGGTTATTTTGTGAGATTAGGTGGCACTTTGGATGAAATTTGTTTATACAAACGCTCTGGCGCAATAGGAACAGCCGTAAAAATTATTGACGGCGTTGATGCTGTAATTGCAAGCAGTTCGAGTAACTTAATAAAAATAAAAGTAATAAGAAATGCATCTAATTTATTTTCATTAGAAAGAGATATGACGGGCACGGGCTCAAGTTATGTTTCAGAAGGAACTATTACAGATGCGACATTTACAACCTCTAATTCATTCGGATTTTTTATTCAACAATCAACAGGCTCTTTTGTAGGAAAACATTTGTTTGATGATATAATTGTTGGACCGATTATTTTGGATACAACACCCCCAAGTATTGTGAGTGCCCTTTCAACTTCCTCTACTTCTGTTGATGTTTTTTTTAATGAAAACGTTGATTTAATAACGTCTCAAACCGTTTCAAATTATACAATCACACCAAGTATTGGAACGCCAGCGAGTGCAACCCGCGATGTAGTTAATTTTAAATTAGTTCATTTAACAACAACTCCATCTTTGGTTTCCGGAATCACTTATACCATAGCTATAAAGAATGTGCAGGATTTAGCAGGCAATGCAATTTCAACATCGACAACAAGTTTTCTTTATATAGCATTTGGCACTCCAAATTTTAAAGATATTGTGATAAACGAAATATTTGCAGATCCATCACCAGTGGTAAATTTAACAAGCTGTGAGTTTATTGAATTATATAACAGAAGTGCTAGCCCATTTAATTTATCTGGATTAAAGTTTACAGATAATACATCTTTAGCAACTTTAGGTAGTTATACATTGGCGCCTAATGGATATGTAATAATTTGTCCAATAGCTGATACAGCCCAATTTACAGCATTAGGTTACATGAATAAATTAGGAGTGAGTTCATTTGCAGCCTTAACTAATTCTGGTAAAAATTTATATTTAAAAACTGCACTAGGTGCTTTTATTGATAGTGTAAATTATAGTGACACTTGGTACAAAAATGCATTTAAAAAAGATGGTGGTTATACCTTAGAACAAATTAATCCAAACATAAATCCCAGTTGCGCTCAAATTAATAATTGGATAGCTTCAAATGATGTTGATGGTGGAACTCCAGGATTTATTAATTCTCTTTATTCAATTGCACCAGATGTAACAGGACCAAAAATATCCGGTATAACGGTTATAGACTCTACACATATCAGCATTTGTTTTAATGATTTAATTTCAGTTTCACAATTAACAATTTCTTCTAATTATAGTATTAATGGCTCCATTGGATCACCAACATTATCAGTTGCAGGAAGCGGAAACACTTGTGTTACACTTTCGTTAGCTACAAAATTAATTAATGCTACTAATTACACGATTACAATTACTGGTATTACAGATTGTGCCTCCAACAGTTTATCTCCAAACAAAGGGTTAATTTCCTTTTATAAACATAAAGCGTTTGATGTTGTAATAAATGAGTTAATGCCAGATCCAGATCCTGCAATTAATTTGCCAACAGAAGAATATGTAGAATTAAAAAACAGAACGCCTTTTAAAATAAATTTGAAAAACTGGACTATTTCTACTCCTACCTCAACAAAAAAAATACCTAACTTAACCATAGAGCCAGATAGTTTTGTTGTACTAACAGCCGCTGGTAACTTTAATGCTTTTGATAATTATGGCGTATTTGTATATGAAGTAACAAGTTTCCCTTCATTGTTAAACGACGGAACTACACTTACAATTAGAGATAGTAATGGCGTTGTGATTAATTCGATTGCTTATACTAGTAGTTGGTATAACGATGCAGGAAAAGTTGATGGAGGTTGGAGTATGGAACAAATTGATGCGAATAATCCATGCGGCGGTCAATCAAATTGGCGTGCAAGCACAAATGCGTATGGAGGAACGCCTGGACGTAGAAACTCGGTTATTAGCTCTAATACAGATAATACATCGCCAATATTAGAGAGAATTGCCGTATTGAGCGCAGATACAATCATGTTATTTTTTAATGAATCACTTGACAGTTTAAGTTTACAAAACCCAGCGAGTTATACGTTTGATAATGGCTTAACTGCTCCAACTTATATTTTACCAATTTCGGCAGACTTCAAAAAAGTAAAATTAAAATTATCATCATCGCTTGTTTGGTCAACAATTTATAATTGCACAGTAACAGGAAATATTAAGGATTGTGTTGGTAATTTAATTTCTACAGGAAGTTCAGCATTATTTGGATTACCGCTTCCTGCATTACCAAATGATGTTGTAATTAATGAAGTGTTATTTGATCCAACAACTACGGGTATTGATTTTGTAGAGCTATATAACAGAAGTAATAAAATTATTGATTTAAAAGACTTACGAATAGGTTCGATGGATACGTTAACTAGTATTTTAACTTATACCGAAAAAATTACAGAAGATGGTTATTTGTTGTTTCCAGAAACATACATTGTGTTGAGCGAAAATGGCACAACCGTTAAAAGAGAATTTCAAACCATTAACCCAAAAGGATTTTATGATATTGTTGATTTACCTAGCATGAATATTGACGATGACGTTGTAACACTTAGTGATAAGAATGCAATTGTAATTGATAATTTAATTTATACAAGCAAAATGCACTTTCCATTATTAGTAAGTACAAAAGGGGTATCGCTAGAGCGTATTGATTTTAACAGACCAACCAATGATAAAACAAATTGGAATAGTGCTTCAGAAGCTGTTGGATTTGCAACACCCGCTTATAAAAATTCGCAATACTTACTTGCAGATGGTGGAAGTGGTGTAAGTATATCTAATCCATTATTTTCGCCAGACAATGATGGATATAATGATGTGTTAAATATAAATTATAAACTGGATGAAATTGGAAAGATTGCAAATATTTATATTTATGATAGCAAAGGACGACAAGTAAGATACCTTATTCGAAATCAGCAATTGCAACAAGAAGGAAGTGTAAGTTGGAATGGAATAAATGATGATAATGAAAAAGCGCCTATTGGAATTTATGTTGTATACATTGAACTTTTTAATTTATCCGGCAAACTCAATAAATACAAATTAAGCTGTACTTTAGCAGGAAAACTTTAAGGTTTTTATACTTCCTATACATGTTCCAAGATTTTTTAGCTCTTATTTACCCGCGAAATTGCGTAGCTTGTGGCAACTCATTATTTAAGCACGAGGATCAAGTTTGTAACTATTGTTATGCTAATCTGCCTAAAACACATTTTCACAAACTGCAAAAAAATCCAATTGAAGATTTATTTTACGGAAGAGTAGATTTGGTTTTTGCAACAAGCTATTATCTTTTTCATAAAAAAGGAAATGTACAAAAATTACTTCACGCTATTAAGTATAAAGGAAATAAACAATTAGCTACTTTATTAGGAACTTGGTTTGGAAACTATTTAGATGGTGAAGAAAAATTAATATCTGCAGATTATATATTGCCCGTTCCGTTACATTTTAAAAGATTAAAACAAAGAGGTTATAATCAAAGCCAAGAATTTGCTTTAGGATTATCTGAAAAATTAAATATTGAAACTAACACAACTCTTTTAATTCGAAAAGAATTTACAAGTACTCAAACTAAAAAAAATAAATATGAACGTTGGGAAAATGTAGAAGATGTTTTTGAAATCACAAATATTGATGAATTAAAAAACAAACACGTTATTTTAGTAGATGATGTGATAACAACTGGCGCAACCATTGAGGCTTGTTGTAATGTGTTAAATAAAATTGAAGGAATTAAAATTTCCGTATTAAGCATTGCTTATGCTAATAAATAATATTACTTCCAAAAATCGTAATAGTTAAACCATTGATGAGGGTGTTTTAAAGCCATTTTCTCAACCGCTGAAACATATTTTAGTGCTAATTCATTACACACTTTTTCTAATTGTACCTCTCCCCTAACTCTATCAACAATAATTGGTTCTTCAATAGAAAATTCATAGGTATGATTATCCGCTTTTACAGCAAAAGCAATACATAATGGCACTCCAAATTTTGCGGCCATTATAAAAGGTCCGGCTGGAAATTTTGCCGGTTTACCAAAAAACGGAACAGTAATGGTCTTTGCTCCGTCTCTAAATCTATCGCCATGCATTACAACTAATTCGTTATTTGTAAATGCTTTATGTAATTCTATAATATGACTTTTTGTTTCTTCGTTTATTGAGATGATATTTATTTTTTTTTCTTTCATCACACCATCCATATACTCTTTGATATTTTCTTTTTCGTTAGAGTACATTAAAACATTAAAAACTGTATTTAATCTATTTAAACCTTGGCCTGCAACTTCCCAATTACCAATGTGTGCACTAATTAAAATTCCGCCTTTTCCTATTTTGGCAATCTCATCCAACAAATCACCATTTTTATGTATGACTTTAAAAGGGTTATTGGCGCCTGCCATCACAGCAACTTTATCAATAATGGTTTGCCCTAAAATATAATTGTTTTTATATACTGATAATCGTGCTTTTAAATTTGAGTAACCATGTGCTTTTTTAAAATATTGACGAATAAATTTATTTGGCTTCGAAAAAAGAAAATAATAAAATGAAACAAATCGTAATATAAAATACGCTGGATTTAAACCAAAATTATTAAGTATAAAAACAAAAATTTTAAAGCCTAAAACTTTTCCTTTTGATTGCCCGTCCCATTTAGTTTCCTTTTTATTTTCCATTTATTGTAATTGCCTTAAATAAAAAAACAAAACAACTTGTGTTTTGTTTTTAAAATTTTTAATAAATGATATCATTAAGCTGTAGCTTTTTCTTGCACTTTGGTTTGGCAATAATTATAAAAATCTTGAAAAGTATGTATTTCTAAAAAATCTTCTCCTTTAACTTTAAAGCCAAAATTACTTTCAATAACAACTACTAAATCTACATAATCTAAACTATCTAAATCTAAAGTTTCACGAAGATTAGCTTCAGATGATATTTTTGATTCCTCAACTTCAAATTCTTGAACTAAAAAGCCATTAACGGTCTTTATAATTTCCTCTTGCACCATATTACGTTTTGTATTATAAATAAATACAAAATTACATAAATTTTCTAATTATCAAAGTTGAATTTGTGCCTCCAAAACCAAAAGAATTTGATAACACAGTATTTAAAGGAGTTTGCTTGGTTTCTGCGATTATATTTATTTTGGCTGAATGCTCGTCAGGGTTTTCAAAATTGATATTAGGAGCAATAAAATCATTTTGCATCATAATTGTTGAATACACAATTTCGCTTGCACCTGCCATCCAACATTCATGGCCTGTTAAGGATTTTGTAGAACTAACCGGAGTCTTTGAACCAAAAACTTCATAAATCGCCTGCGCTTCAACAGCATCTCCGCCAGTTGTAGACGTAGCGTGAGCATTAATATAATCAATCTCATCAGGGACAACATTTGCTTGTTTTAATGCCATTTTTAAAGATCGCGTTTGCCCGTCAACACTCGAATTACTAATATGTTCGCCATTACTTGAAAAGCCATAGCCAATAACCTCAGCTAAAATATTGGCACCGCGTTTTTGAGCAGATTCCAAACTTTCTAAAATAACAGTTGCTGCTCCGCCACTTGGCACAAGCCCATCACGATCTCTATCAAAAGGGCGTGATGCCTTTGTTGGATCATTTTCTCTAATAGAAAATGCACTTAACCCGTCAAAACTACCAAATGTAAATGGGTTTACTTCCTGAGCTCCGCCACAAATAACTTGGTTTTGTAAACCCGTTTTAATAAGCAAATAAGCCATTCCGATTGAATGAGAGCCACTAGCGCATGCAGCTGCTAAAGTAAAATTTATTCCTTTTAATTTAAAAATAGTAGATAAATTCATTGTTACCGTTGAATTCATGCACTGAAATGTAGCTCCCGAACCAATTAGAGTTGTATCTTTCTTAGCCCTCATTATATCATTGGCAACAATTGTTGACTCTGCAACACTATCATTACCATAAATAATCCCAACTTCATTTTTCTCAATCCAATCCAAATCCATATTAGCATTTTTTAATGCTTCAATAGTTGCCATATAAGCAAATTCCGCAGGTTCACCAAGGCTAATACGTTGCCTTCTGTCCAATAAGGATTTTAAAACTGGCCGCTCAATAATGCCTGTTAAAGCAGAGCGATAACCTAAATCTTTTCTTTCTTGACTAAATCCTATACCAGACTTTCCTGTAAATAAGGAATGTTTAACTTCGTCAATGTTTTTACCTAAACATGACCAAGCTCCAATTCCTGTGATTACTACTCTATTCATTTTACTACTATATTATATTAACTATATAATCCCCCATTAACTGAAATGACTTGTCCGGTAACGTATGACGAATCTTTCCCTACTAAAAAAGCAACAACACCTGCAACTTCTTCTGGTTCTCCAAAACGATTCATTGGGACCATATTTTTGTAATCTTCTTCATTAATATCTTGTGTCATATCGGTTTTAATAAATCCTGGGGCAACTGCATTTACAGTAATTCCACGTTTACCAACTTCTTGAGCCAATGCTTTTGTTGCGGCAATAATTGCTCCTTTTGACGCTGAATAATTTGTTTGCCCAGGCATTCCCTTTAATCCAGATAATGAAACAATATTTACGATACGTCCTTTACGTTTACGCACCATACTTTTTACAATATTTCTAGTTACATTATAAAATCCGTCAACAGTTATATCCATTACCCGATGCCAATCTTCAGGACTAATAAAAACCATTAAATTATCTTTACGAATACCTGCATTATTTACTAAAACAGAAATTGTTTTTTCTGGATTATCATTCATCCATTTTTCAACATGAGCATCAACTTCTTCCAGTTTACTCACATCAAATTTCATCAAAATAGCATCAACTCCTTTTTGTTTAATTAGAGCTTCTGTCTTTAATGCTTCATCATCATTAGACATATAATTTACAATTATATTATAACCCATATCGGCAAGTCTTAAACAAATTGCTTTTCCAATTCCTCTGCTTCCACCTGTTACTAATGCGTATTCCATTTTACTATTTTTAATTATTAGTTTCTAAATTTCCTTTACAAAATTTCAATATGATTATTAAAAATATACTCTTTTACGTTTTTAATATCTTTATACTTTATACTATCTTCAACAAAACAAGGGAAAATTTTACGTAATTTCTCGTAAGCATCTTTTGATTTTGAAGATAATTTGTTTTCCATTTTTAAATAATCAATTGCTTGTAAAATTGTCATCCACTCTATTGCAAGCACTTCATAACTATTCATTATTACTTTTTTACATATTAAAGCTGCATTTGCACCCATACTAACGATGTCCTGATTATCATTATTACTCGGTATACTATGCACATACATAGGGTTTGATAACATTTGATTTTCAGCAGTTGTAGAAGTTGCTGTAAATTGAACTCCTTGCATTCCTAAATTTAAACCTAAAGTACCATGATTTACAAATGGAGGCAAAATATTATTGAGTTTATTATTCAATAAAAAATTCAACTGCCTTTCTCCTAACATCGATAATTTAGTAATTGCAATTTTTAATTTATCCATTTCAAGTGAAACATAATCACCATGAAAATTACCACCGTGGTAAACATTTTTACGCTCCCAATCAACAATTGGATTATCATTAGCAGAATTTATTTCATTAATTAGAACATCTTTTGCATATTTTACTGTATCTAAAATAGGACCAACAATTTGAGGAACGCAACGAATTGAATAATACTCTTGCATTTTTTCAACCAATACATCCACTTCTACTTTTTGATTATAATGGTGTTCCTCTCTGCTTTTTATTAATTTACTATCTTTTAGTGTGTCTTGTAAAGCTTTTGCAACCGCATTTTGGCCAGTATGGTGCTTAACCTCATTTAATGGGGTAGAATAATGATCATCGAAACTTTGCACCAATTCCATAATAGTTGCAGAAGCCAACAAACTCCAATTCATTAAATTTTGGGCATAAATAACATTTAACATTCCAATACCGCTCATTGCAGACGTTCCGTTCATTAAAGCCAATCCTTCTCTAATATGAATTTCCATTGGCTTTATGTTTTCTTTTTTAAAAACATCAGCCGTTGGCGTGATAACACCATTATAATAAACTTCACCTTCTCCAATTAAAGTTAATGCCAAATGAGCTAATTGAACTAAATCTCCGCTAGCGCCTAAACCACCATGTTCATAAATTACGGGTGAAATATTTTTATTTATTAAATCTTTAATTAAAACAAGTGCATCTGGATGAATGCCAGCAAAACCCTGCATTAAAGTGTTTAATCGAGCCAGCATAACTGCCTTACAATCTATTTCGGGAATTGGATTTCCTGAACCCGAACAATGACTCCTAATTAAATTATACTGCAATTTCATTTGGTCGTCATGATTAATACGGTATTGAGCCATTGGTCCAAATCCAGTATTGATGCCATAAATCAACTTTTCGCGAGTAAATTCTTTCAAAAAATAATGACTACGAAAAACTTTACGCAAAGCTTCCTCATCTAAATTGAGTTCTAAATTGTTTATTAAAACTTTATAAAAATCGTCACCCGAAATTTTTTGATCTCCTATACTTACCATAATAATGTGTGCAATTTACAAAATTACAAAATTTTTATTATCATCACTAATGGAATTTTCTTTGTTAAGAAAAAGTAAGAAAAGGAATTAAACTTTTTCTTACTTTGTAATCCTATTTTTACTGCATATTTATAACAAATGAAATTTTTTAAAGAAGATACCAAAACAGCTTTTGAAGCTATAAGTCAAGCTCAACAAATAGCTTTTGCGCCAATTGTTTTTCAAGCAACAAAAGCATTAAGAGATTTGGGAATTTTGAAATTAGTTGAAGATAGCGGATTTGAAGGGGTATTGTTAGAAGATGTTTTTCCTAAATTAAATCTTTCAGAATACGGAGTTCGTGTTTTACTTGAAGCTGGGCTTGGTATTGGACTAGTAATTAAAAATAATAACAAATACACTATTACAAAAACCGGGAATTTTATTTTAAATGATAAAATGACACGCGTGAACTTTGATTTTACAAACGATGTTTGTTACGAAGGTATGTTTACTTTAACCGATAGCATTAAACAAGGTAAACCTACAGGATTAAAAGCATTAGGTAATTGGCCCACTGTTTATGAAGGCTTATCAACTATGAAACAACCTGCGCAAAATAGTTGGTTTAGTTTTGATCATTATTATTCGGATGGTTCGTTTGATTCTGCGTTAAAACAATTATTTAAACGTAAACCAAAACACATTTTAGATATTGGCGGAAACACTGGTAAATTTACAATGAAGTGTTTACAATATGATGATGAAGTAAAAATGACAATACTAGATTTGCCTCAACAACTTGGAATGGCAAAAGAAAATATTGATAAAGCAAATTTTACAGATAGAGTAAATTATTTTCCAATTAATATTTTAGATGAAAGCCATCGTTTTCCGAAAGGAGCTGATGCAATTTGGATGAGTCAGTTTTTGGATTGTTTTAATGAAGACGAAATAGTTAGTATTTTAAAACGTTGCCACGAAGCACTTGATGAAAATGGATACGTTTATATTATGGAAACATTTTGGGATCGACAAAAATTTGAACCTGGGGCATTTAGTTTGCAAATGACATCGCTCTATTTTACAAATATTGCAAATGGAAATAGCCAAATGTATGATAGCAATGTATTTAATAAATTAATTGAAAAAGCTGGATTTACAGTTATCGAACAAATTGATAATATCGGAATTAGCCATACTGTGCAAGTTTGCAAAAAAAAATAAAAAAAATTTCTATTTTGTTAAAACAAGATATTTTAAATTCGGAAGACGTTACTCTTTTAGTGAAAACATTTTATTCAAATTTATTATTGCACGAGGAGGTAAAACCAATTTTTGCTCATGTCGATTTTGAAAAACACATGCCACACATGATTGCTTTTTGGGAATTTGTTTTGTTGGATAAAGCAGGTTACACAACAAATATATTTGATAAGCATGTTAATTTACCTTTAAAGGAAAGCGACTTTACACTTTGGTTAAAAACGTTTGAAGAAACTGTAAACCACTTATTTATCGGCGATAAAGCAGAACTTGCTATTCAAAGAGCTCAAGTTATAGCATTTACATTTCAGCAAAAATTAAAAAACATGGGCAAGTTTTAATGTTGATTTTAAACTCACTTTTGCATTTACTCATAAAAAAACCCTATTTGAAAACAAATAGGGTTTTTTTAATTTATAGATTTAACTATTTTTTAGCAGGAGGCCCTTTTGGAGCTTCAGCAGCAACTGCACGAGTTGTAACAACAGATACAACTGATACATTTTTAGCGTTTAATAAAGTAACACCTTCAATAGAAATTTCACCAACCGAAATTGAATCACCAATATCTAATTTACTAATACTAACTTCAATGGTATCAGGTAAAGTTGCAGCGATGCCGCGAGCTTTCAATTTTCTTAATTTTAAAACTAATTTACCACCTTTTTTAACACCGTCAGATTGACCAGTTAAAACAACAGGAATATTTGCCGTTACTGGCTTACCTTCCATTATTTCTAAAAAATCTGCATGAATTAATTTGTCATTAATTTTGTGGTATTGTACTTCTTGCAATACAGTTTTGTAAACTTTTCCATCTAAATTAATTTCTACAATGTGTGCATTTGGAGTAAAAATAACAGGTTTAAATGCACGCTCATCTGCATGAAAATGAATTTGTTCTATTCCACCATAAATTACACAAGGTACATGTCCTTTTAAACGGATTGCTTTTGCGTCTACTTTTCCTACGTTCGTTCTTAACGAACCGCTCAATGATACTGTTTTCATATTATTTGTTTTTTGTGATGTTTTTAAAATGCTCGCTCATTTTTAGACACCTAGTTATTTAATTATTTATGCGAGTTAAATTACATTATAAAGTTGCTACTGATTGATTCATAATTTTGAACACTATGAATTACTTTAGCAAACAATTCTGCTACACTTATTACTTTTATTTTTTCACTAACTTGTTTAAGCGGAACAGTATCTGTTACTATTAATTCTGTTAATTTAGAATTATGAATATTTTCGTATGCTTTTCCAGATAATACAGCATGAGTACAAACTGCTCTAACGCTTAAAGCACCGCGCTCCATCATCATATCAGCAGCCTTACAAAGCGTTCCGCCCGTATCAACTAAATCATCTACTAAAACAATATTTCTACCTTCAATTTCACCAATAGCAGTCATTTTATCAACTACATTGGCTTTTGAACGCTGTTTGTAGCAAATAACTATTTCCGCTTTTAAATGTTTTGCATAAGCATTTGCGCGCTTACTACCACCCATATCAGGCGCAGCTATAGTTAAATGTGGTAAATTTAATGATTGAACATATGGTAAAAAAATAGAAGAAGCATATAAATGATCAACAGGAATATCAAAAAAACCTTGAATTTGATCTGCATGTAAATCCATTGTCATTACACGTGTTGCGCCAGCTAATGCTAACATATCAGCTACTAATTTAGCTCCAATTGCTACACGAGGTTGATCTTTCCTGTCTTGACGGGCATAACCAAAATATGGAAGTACGGCTATTATTTCCTTTGCTGAAGCGCGTTTTGCGGCATCTAACATTAATAACAACTCCATCAAATTATCAGCGGGAGGCATTGTTGACTGAATTACAAACACACTTTGTCCACGAATACTTTCATCATATGATACTTGTATTTCACCATCGCTAAAGCAATAATGAGACATTTGACCTAAGTCTTTACCATAAGATTTAGCAATCTGGTTTGAAAGCACTTGAGTTGCGCTACCTGAAAATAATCTAACGTCTGTTTCCATGTTGTTTTAAAGGGATACAAATGTAGCTTTTTTAGTGGTTTTTGCAATGTTTATGATAGTTTTTTTTGATTAATTAAAAAACTGATTACATTTGCACTCCTTAAAATCATATTATTTGATTAAAGGTTGTCTAAAATGCCCAGTTGGCGGAATGGTAGACGCGCTGGTCTCAAACACCTGTGGGAAACCGTGCCGGTTCGAGTCCGGCACTGGGTACGAAGCCGAACTTTTTAGAGAAATCTTTTAAAGTTCGGCTTTTGTTTTTGCTCAAATCCATTGATAATTGAGCCATGTAGCCGATTACTGAATTTACTTTCGGGGTTCGATAATTTTTGCAATGTTCAAATAATTAGAATAGTTGAAACCAATAATTTAATTATTAAATAGATGGAAAATTCCTTTGGATTTTCTTGCATTGTTTTTATAATCCGTGTATTCCAAAACAAAGTAATAAACGCCATCTGCAGCTTCCCCTTTTTTAGTCGTTCCTAAAATAACTAATATACAGAAAAAATAATAGTCTTTAAGTAACCGCAAAAATAATTAAATTTATATTTCCTAAAGGAATCCAGTGTTTTTCTTTTTATCTCTTGAAAAACTATACCCTAACATAATCTGATGAGATGATCCCATACTAGTTGAGTTTTTACTAGTTACAAAATCAAAGCTATATGCGAACTTAATATCGTCTGCTTTAACTGAAAAAACAGCAATTACTCCATAATAACTTCTATATCCAACTCCTATAGTAAAGGTTTTAATGTAGTTTATATTAACTAATCCTTCTATAACATTATCGCCTTTCATCGTATATCTATTTAGTAACCAAGGTTCAATTTCTATTTTTTCATCCTTATTAAAGATATATGAAAATTGAGTATTTAATTGCGGTTTTCTTTTATATGAACCAACGAAGCTAAAATCAGGATTTGAATTATATAAATGTAAAATCGAAATCCCTGCTTTAAATTTAGTGTCAATTAACATCGCACCAAATTCTGCATCAAAGCCATTTGATTTTTGAGTAGTACCATTATTTAATGTTAAGTCATCGTAATCTTTTACAATTGCTTTTCCTGTATTAATTGAGGCATGCGTCCAGCCTACTCCTAATCCTAGATGAATATTCATATTTCTACTGACTTTAAATTTATAGCCATATCCCACCATTACACCAGAGGTATTTAATAACCCTTGGCTTTGTGAATTTATACGTAAGGCTATTTTATTTTTTTCATTTAAGGTATACTGTGAATTTAATTGGATTGTTTTTGGGGTATTTTTCATTCCAATCCATTGCGTTCTCACATGCGCATTGACCGAAAAATCTGCAGGATCAGCATATGCTATATTTAATTGTAATGGGTCTAGACTATAATTATTAAATAAGCTAGTTTGTTGTGCGAAATTTTTCTCACAATTAAATATTAGGCAAAAAATAATTAAATTTATAAATAGTGTTTTCATATTATAATGTTTTTATATTCGTTTTAAAATTATCTAATAAGCGTGATAGGTCCTTTGTATTTTACTGCACCATTTTCTTTTATAAAATAATAATATACTCCATCGAGTAAATTTTCTCCATTTTTGCCAGTACCATCAAATTCATTATTATAATTATCATCTTTATGATAAACTTTTTGATTATAACTATCAACAATATCAATACTACAATTCTTTATTAAAGCAGGAATGCTGATAGTCCAAGTATCATTTTTATTATCCCCATTTGGACTTATATAATTGGCAATAATTAAATCAGATATAACTTTAACGTTTACTGTATCACTTGCCTTACAACCATCAATAGATGTAACGGTTAATATGTATGTAATGTCGTTTAGGGGTGTCGTTATTGGATCAATGATACTGATTGAATTTAAATAATCACTTGAAGCCCAAGAATATGAAACTGCACCAAATTGTGATGGATTAAATTGGTAACTATCTTCAATATTGAGTTGTATATCTGGCCCGATATTTACAGTTGGATTCATATAAGCAAGAACTGTAATCGAGCTAGTTGAAATACAACCAAAACCATTTATTCCTGTTGCTGAATAAGTTGTAGTTACTGAAGGAGATACTGAGATTGAGGACGTTAATGCTCCTGTATTCCAAACATATGAAGAAGCTCCACTTGCAAATAAATCTAAAGTTGAGCCTATACATATACCGGCGCTGTTAGAATTAAGAACAACAATTGGAGTTGGGTTTACCAAAACAATAATCGTTGTATCTGCAGAACAACCATTAATATCTATTCCAGTTATAGTGTAGGTGCTAGTTATAGTTGGACTTACCACAGGCAATCCTGATGAATAAGTATAAGTAAATGCGCCAATTGGGATCATTGTAAATGATTGACCAGAGCAAATTGTAGCACTACTTACAGTAATGGTTGGCAATGAATTCACTATAATATTACTGATTACACTTGAAGCACTTAGACATCCTAAACTCTCTCCTAAAATTGTATAAGTTGTGGAAGCAGTTGGAGTTACAACTGCTGATCCACTTGAATAAGTGTAAGTTGTTGCTCCAGATGGCATCATGGTAAAAGATTGACCTGTACATATCGTTCCACTATTAACCGTTATGATTGGTGTGGTATTTACCGTTACTGAACTTACTGCTGTGTTTGTTGCTATACAACCCAATGCACTTGTTCCTGTTACTGAATACGACGTGTTTACTAATGGACTTACAACATTGCTTCCTGATGAATACGTATAAGTACTTGCACCTGCTGGTGTCATTGTAAAGGATTGTCCTGTACAAATCACTCCTGAGTTAACTGTAATTGT
>CAIYSA010000049.1 GCA_903928655.1 uncultured Bacteroidota bacterium | reverse complement strand
TATTTAAAACATCAAATAATAATTCTCTATTTTTTACGCGTAATTGGTTTGTAGAAAATTTAATAGTTGTTTTTTCAGCTTCAAGATTTAAAAGTTCTAATAGTGCAACAAACTGTTTATTAGAGCCAATTGCAAACGTAATTTGATGTTTGTCTTTGGTTGTAAAAATTTCTCCGTAAGGTGCAATATTTGGATGTAATGAACCATTAGCTTGTGGCAAATCATTTGCAATTAACCAATTAGTTGCTTGATTTGCTAAGGATGCGATGGCAGTATCAAATAACGAAACGGAAACATGACAACCTGTGTTTGATTTAAATCTATTAAGTAATGCAATTAAAACGGCTTCTTTTAATTGATGGGCTGCTAAAACATCAATCATGGCAACAGGCATTTTTAAAGGCTGTGATTTTTTTTCTCCATTCATAAACATAAAACCACTTTCTGCTTGTAAAATTAAATCATAAGCAGTTCGGTAAACGTTAGAGCCAAAGCCTGAAATGGAAGCGTAAATTAATTTTGGATTTATTTTTTTTACTGTTCTGTAATCTAATTTTAATTTGGTATCGTCACCAGTTTTAAAATTAGTAATCAGTATGTCGGCAGATTTTATGTATTCATAAACTTTTTTTAAATCAAGGGGATTTTTAATATCTAACAGAATGCTTTTTTTACCTGTATTAACGCTCCAATAATAAGCACTAGTTGTATTTTTTTCGTTTTCTGTTTTTAATTTCCACGACCGTGTAACGTCTCCTTTTGTGTTTTTATTTTCTATTTTAATAACTTCAGCTCCAAGTTCCGAGAAAAATAAACCAACTGAAGGACCAGCTAAAACACTTGATAATTCAATGACTTTTAAATCAGAAAAAATGGTATTCAATGATTTATTTTTCATGCTTTGAATTATTTTTAGAAAAATTAAAATAGTTATTAAAAATATAAGACAACTTGAAATTGTTTTTTAGAATCCTAAAACACTTCTAACAACTTCTAATTTTTCTTGCGCAATTTTTCTTGCTTTAGCTTCGCCAATTATTAATTGTTTTTCAATTAATTCAGGATTTGCCATTAACGTGTTATAAGTTTGACGTGCTTTTTCAAACTTAATTAAAAGTAATTCGTACAAGGCAGTTTTTGCATGCCCGTATCCATAACCACCGTTTGTGTAATTGGTTTTCATTTCCTCAATTTGCGAAGGACTTGCAATTAATTTAAATATATTAAACACATTACACGTTTCAAAATTCTTAGGTTCTTCTAAAGGAGTACTATCGGTTTCAATTGTTTTAACAACTTTCAGTAATTCTTTTTCTGGTAAAAATATATTGATGAAATTATTATAAGATTTACTCATTTTTTGTCCGTCAATACCTGGTACAAGCATTACGTTTGAATCTATTTTTCCTTCTGGTAAAACAAAAATATCTTTTCCGTATTCGTGATTTATTTTTGCAGCAATATCTCTTGCCATTTCAATGTGTTGAATTTGATCTTTACCAACGGGCACAAATTCTGCATCATATAAAATAATATCAGCAGCCATTAAAACAGGGTATGTAAATAAACCAGAATTAACTTCTTTTAATCTGTCCGATTTATCTTTAAATGAATGTGCATTTGCCAACATTGGAAATGGTGTAAAACAATTTAAATACCAAGTCAATTCGCATACTTCGGGAATACGACTTTGGCGATAGAGCATGTTTTTTTGAGTGTCAAAATCAAACGCTAACCATGTGGCTGCAACGGAGTTTACACTGTCAATTCTTAACTGTGCATTTTTTTGAGAAATAAGAGAATGTAAGTCGGCAATAAAAAAAAGAGATTCGTTATCCGACTGTTTACTAAGTTCAATAGCTGGTAAAACTGCACCTAGTATATTTCCTAAATGAGGTATGTTATTACTTGTTATTCCAGTAAGAATGCGTGCCATAAGTGTTGTTTAAGCAAAATTTAAATGCCCTTAATAATTCCGTCTTGTGAATTTTTAATAAATTCAACAATTTCATTTCGTATTGTAGAGTCAATAATTTCTTGATTAACTATTTCCAATGCGTTTGAAATACTGTGCCCACGAACAAATATTAACCGATAAATATCTTCAATTTGACTTATTATTTCTTTTTCAAAACCACGGCGAGCAAGTCCTATTGTGTTAACGCCTATGTATTGTAAAGGTTCGCGAGCAACTCTAATATAAGGTGGTACATTTTTACGAACTTTTGATCCACCAGCTAAAAAACTATGTTTACCAATCGTTACAAATTGTTGTATAGCACCCATTCCTTCAACAATTACAAAATCTTCAATAGTAACATGCCCCGCTAAACCTGTATAATTTGCAATAATTACATTGTTGCCAATTATACAATCATGTGCTATATGCACATAAGCCATTATAAGAGAATTATCGCCAATTTTGGTTGTCATTCTATCGGCAGTTCCTTTATGCACAGTAACGTACTCTCTGATAATTGTATTATTACCAATTACAGTATTTGATTTTTCTCCTTTATATTTTAAATCTTGTGAAACGATTCCAATAACAGCACCAGGAAATATTTGACAATTATGACCAATAATTGTATCAGGATAAATTAATGCATTAGGATGAATGTGTGTATTGTCACCAATTTCAACATCATC
>CAIYSA010000048.1 GCA_903928655.1 uncultured Bacteroidota bacterium | reverse complement strand
ATCCCTTGTCCACTTATGTTTTCGATACTTATATCATTAGTAAATGTTGCGGATTCTTTATAATATTGAACGATTGCATCAGCCAAAGGGTGTTCAGAAGATTTTTCAATACTGTATAAAATATTACGAGATTCGACGGTTTCATTTTCAAACCAAATTATATTTGTTAATGTAGGTTTACCCTCAGTAATCGTCCCTGTTTTATCTAAAACAATAACATTTATATTTTTTGCTAATTCCAAACTTTCAGCATCCTTTATTAAAATACCATGTTCAGCACCTCTACCAACGCCAACCATAATAGCCGTTGGTGTTGCTAAACCTAATGCACACGGGCAAGCAATTACTAAAACTGTTACCATAGAAAGTAAACCATGAGTAAAACCATTTTCGCCACCAAAATACAGCCAAATCAAAAGGCTTAATAATGATATTACAATTACAATAGGAACAAATATACCAGCAATTTTATCTACTAACTTTTGAACCGGAGCTTTACTACCTTGAGCATCCTGAACCATTTTTATTATTTGTGATAATAAAGTGTCTCCCCCAACTTTTTCTGCTTTAAATTGAAAACTACCTTTTTGGTTAATCGTTCCGGCAAAAACCTTTTCATCTTGGCTTTACAAGTAAAATATCTCTAACATTTACAAATGCTATTGGCATTTCTAATTGATTACCACCTTCTTGTATTACTATTACAGTTTTAGGTTGAAGCCCCATCAATTTTTTTATTGCAGAAGATGTATTTCCTTTTGCTTTATCTTCCAATAATTTTCCTAATAAAATAAATGCAATTACTACGGCACTTGTTTCAAAATAAACATGCACATGTAAACCTTTACTATGCCAGTATTCTGGAAATAAAGTATTGTAAACGCTAAATAGATAAGCTACCCCAGTACTGATAGCAACTAAAGTGTCCATATTAGCAGACTTATGTTTTAATTGTTTGTATGCCCCAATAAAAAATTGTTTTCCAAACCACATTACAACAGGAGTTGCTAAAGCCCACATAATAAAATTTGCATATGGTAAGTTCATTAGATATGGAACCATTGCAAAAGCCATGAGAGGTATCGAAATTGCAATAGCTCCAATTGTCTTTCTTTGCAATGATTTAAAATTTTCTTTTTGAATTTCTTCTAAAGAATCTTTTGCTTCTTCCGTTTCTATTATCATTAAATCATATCCTGCAGATTGAAGTGCTGTTTTTAATTTATAAGCATTTGTAATTGTTGGGGTAAATTCAATTTGAGCTAAAGCATTTGCATAATTTACTGAGGCAGATACAACTCCCGCTTGCATTGTCAAAATTTCTTGTATACTATTAGCACAAGAAGCACAACTCATACTTAATACGGGATATGACTTTTTTATAGTAGTGGCATTATCCATTTTAAACTTTTATGTAAATTACAAAGTTCTTTAAAATATTGAATGATTTGTTATATGATTTATATCACATTGTATCTTCTAAAAACCCCTCTATTTTTCTTTTCTTTGGCTTTTTTAGAGACCTTAACATAGAATCTATCTCTAAAAGGTATTCAATTTAGCGAATTATAAATAAATTATTTAATTAATAAATGAATTGTAACTTTTAGAAATTGAAAACGTTATATAGTTAAAATCTTCTTGTTATGGTAAAAGTATATTTTCTCCTAGTGGTTATTTTTATTAATTTTTCTTT
>CAIYSA010000047.1 GCA_903928655.1 uncultured Bacteroidota bacterium | reverse complement strand
TTCAGGAATTGAAACATTAAACTCAGTTTTATCTACTAATTTTTGCATTTTATAATAACCACTCATTTTACCAATTTCAGTTGTAAAATCACAACCACTATTATAAGCAAAAGATTGATTAGGTAAAATTGTTGGTGTTTCTCCTACAACACCTTCGCCTTCCACTACTCTTTTTTGTCCTAAACAATCTGTGATATCCCAATGTCTTGATAATAATTTTACGGTGAATTCGCTTTTATTTGTGATGGTAATTTCATATACAAAAAAATAATGTCCCTCTTTTGGTGAAGACTGAGGCGCAAAATAATGCGTTTGAACTGAAATTTCTATTCCGTGTGTAATTATCGAGTTCATGAATTTTTGATTGAACAATATTACTAAATATAAACTATAAAAATTAAAATTCAAAAAAAACTTTCAAAATAACATGCTGATAATCAGTGGATTAAAATTAATATTTATTTTCATTTACTCAATAAAGATACCCCTAAATTTCGTATATTTGTACCCCAATTTTTAATTAAGGTATTAATTTGGACTAAAAATATAAACTAACCTCTTCGGTAGCCTTAATATATCGGATACAATTATTAAAAAAAATGGCAGATAAAAATGCACAAACAGGGAATCCGGATTTTGACTGGAGTTCAATTGGAAGAAAAAACGATAATTATTCAGAAACTGAAAGAACATCGTTAGATGAAATGTACGGAAAATCATTAAGTACAATTTCTGATGCTCAAGTAATTTCCGGAACAGTTGTTTCAAAAAATTCACGTGAAGTTGTTGTAAACATTGGTTACAAATCTGATGGAGTTGTTTCTTTATCAGAATTTCGTTACAATCCTGATTTAAAAATTGGTGATTCTATCGAAGTATTTATTGAAAAAGCAGAAGATGCAAATGGTCAATTAATATTGTCTCATAAATTAGCTCGCGCAGGTAAAGCTTGGGATAGAGTTAATGAGGCTCTTAATACTGACGAAATCATCAAAGGTTTTGTTAAATGTCGTACTAAAGGTGGTTTAATAGTAGATGTATTTGGTGTAGAAGCATTCTTACCAGGTTCTCAAATTGACGTTAAACCAATTCGTGATTATGATGTTTATGTAGGAAAAACAATGGAATTTAAAGTTGTGAAAATCAACAACGAATTCAAAAATGTTGTAGTTTCTCATAAAGCATTAATCGAAGCAGAAATTGAATCTCAAAAACGTGATATCATTTCTAAATTAGAAAAAGGACAAGTATTAGAAGGTATTGTAAAAAATATCACTACTTACGGTGTGTTTATTGATTTAGGTGGTGTTGATGGTTTAATTCACATTACTGATTTATCTTGGGGACGTATTAACCACCCAGAAGAAATCGTTAAATTAGACGAGAAAATTAACGTTGTAATTTTAGATTTTGATGATGATAAAAAACGTATCGCATTAGGCTTAAAACAATTATCATCTCACCCTTGGGAAGCTTTAAGTCCTGATTTAAAAATTGGAGATAAAGTAACTGGTAAAGTTGTTGTTTTAGCTGATTACGGTGCTTTTGTTGAAATTGCACAAGGTGTTGAAGGTTTAATTCACGTTTCTGAAATGAGCTGGTCACAACATTTACGTTCTGCGCAAGAATTCTTAAAAGTAGGTCAAGAAGTTGAAGCTGTAGTTTTAACTTTAGATAGAGAAGAACGCAAAATGAGTTTAGGTGTTAAACAATTAACTCCTGATCCTTGGAACATGATTATTGACAAATATGCTAAAGGAACTAAACACAGTGGTATTGTACGTAACTTTACAAACTTTGGTGTTTTTGTTGAATTAGAAGAAGGCGTTGATGGTTTAGTTCATATCTCTGATTTATCTTGGAGCAAAAAAATTAAACATCCTTCAGAATTTTGTAAAATTGGTGACAAATTAGATGTTACTGTTTTAGAAATTGATGGAGAAAATCGTCGTTTATCATTAGGTCACAAACAATTAGAAGATAATCCTTGGGATGTTTTTGAAACAGTATTTACTATTGATTCAGTTCATCAAGGAACAATTACTTCTATCAACGATAAAGGAGCTACAATTAACTTAACTTATGGTGTTGAAGGGTTCTGCCCATCTCGTCACTTAAATAAAGCTGATGGAACTTCTGCTAAAGTTGAAGATGTAATGGATTTCAAAGTAATTGAATTCAGTAAAGAATCTAAACGTATTGTTGTTTCACACGCTCGTTTACACGAAGAAGTGAAAGAAGAAGCTAAGAAAGTTGAAAAAGCAACTAAATCAGCTGAATCTGACGATACGAAAAAAGCAGTTAAAAAAATGAAAGACAACCAAGAGAAAACTACTTTAGGTGATATTTCAGCTTTATCTGATTTGAAAAATAAAATGGACGGTAAATAATCTATCCGAAAAATAAAGCTGAAACCACGCCATGGTTTTTAGTTTTTAAGTCCAAAAACCCTTTCAGGAAACTGTAAGGGTTTTTGGTTTTTATGAAGTGTTGGTTAAAAATAATTACATTTGCAATATGAGTAAATTTTTAATAATAGGCTTAGGAAACATTGGCGATGAATACGCTCACACTCGCCACAACATAGGTTTTGATGTGTTAGATTATTTAGCTAAAGAAAATGATTTGAAATTTAGAACAGATAGATTGGCTGACCTTGCTGAACTTAAATACAAAGGCAAACAACTCGTTTTAATAAAGCCAAGCACTTATATGAATTTAAGTGGCAAGGCGATGAATTATTGGATGCAAACCGAAAAAATTAGAATAGAAAATTGCTTAGTAATAGTTGATGAATTAGCTTTACCTTTTGGGAAAATACGCATTGGCCCAAAAGGAAGTGATGGTGGCCATAATGGTTTAAAAAATATACAAGAAACCTTACAAACAACAAACTATGCACGTATGCGATTTGGAATAAGTAATGAGTTTGAAAATGGAAACCAAGTTAATTATGTACTTGGAAAATGGAGCGATGAAGAAAAGAAAACATTAAATGATCGTTTAAAAGTTGCCTGTGATGCCATAAAAGCTTTCGCTTTTATGGGACTTCAACGTTGCATGAATGATTTTAATAAGGTATAATTAAATACCCATTTCTAAATAAGACTTATAAATTTTATTATAATCTTGAATACTTTTTAAAATAACTTCATGTGCTTTTTCTCTACCATAAGTTTCTGGTATTTCAACAATAGCTACACTTTCTCCTGGAATATTTTTATAAGTTAAAAAATAATGTTTCAAACGATTTAATAATGATTCAGGAACATCGCTAATATCTTTCCACTTATTATACATTTCGTCTTTTGCCATTACAGCAATAATTTTATCGTCAGCTTCTCCTTTATCAATCATTCTAAATCCACCTATCGGAATAGCTTCGATTAAAATATCTCCACTTGTAATATTTCTTTCAGTGAGTACACAAATATCCAAAGGGTCGCCGTCACCAATAATATCAATACGATTGGTAACAATATTTGCAAGTTTTGCAACTTCATCACCACAAAAAGTTTGTGGAACAAAACCATAAAGTGCAGGAACGATATTTGAAAATTTTTGTGGTCTATCTACCTTTCTATATCCAGTCGTTTTATCTATTTCATATTTTACATGATCTGCAGGAACCATCTCTATAAATGAGGTAATTACTTCAGGTGCATTTTCGCCGTAAGAAATGCCATGCCAAGGGTGAGCTTTATATAATTGTACTTTTTTCATAATCTAATGTTTCATTTTTTTAAAAATTTTCCTACCAACCAAATAAAAAATATTAAGCCTAGCATTGAGCACAATAAAATAATTATAAATTGATTATTTGTTGGAATAATATTACGATTCTCAACTCTATTAGGATTATTTTTTAGTAATTTATGTAAGCCTAAATTTTTTTGCAAGTATTTTAATTCTTCATCGAAACTAACACCTGTATTTACAGCAAAAAAATCTTCTTTAATGTTTTTGATGTAAACCCTACTCCTACTACAAAAATCAAGTTTTGCATTATCAATTTGATGGTAATTGGTATAAATAACCCATTCATCACCGTTTCTTAATTCTAGTTTGCAAACATCATCATAATTGAAAATCACTTTAAAGTTTTGTGCCACCATACCTTTATATAACTCATCAATTGTAAAAATAGCCTCGCTATTAACACCATTAATTTTTAATGCATTTATTTTTCCTTTAAAGATAATATCATACTTATTTAGTTCAGTTTCATTTAATTGTGTTAAAGGACACTGACAAGCATTCCCGTTTTTTATTACTAATGAAATAAATAAAATTAAAATAAAATGTTTCATTTTAAACTTTAAGGGTTTTTATGAACTGTAAAGTTGCTTCTAATTCTTGGTACATGATTTTATCTTCGACAATAAATGGTATCAATTTTCTAAAATCTTTCAACATAGATTCAATTACTGCCGATGATTTTAATGGCCTTCTAAATTCAATAGCCTGCGATGCATTTAATAATTCAATAGCTAATAATTTTTCTACATTTTCAATAACCCTAAAACACTTTGTTGCTGCATTTGCACCCATACTTACATGGTCTTCTTGTCCGTTACTTGACACAATACTATCAATACTTGCAGGCGTGCACAGTTGTTTATTTTGACTCACAATGCTAGCTGCTGTATATTGAGGAATCATAAAACCAGAATTTAAACCGGGTTTAGCTACTAAAAAGGCTGGTAATGATCTAAGTCCAGATATTAATTGATAAACACGTCTTTCAGAAATACTTCCTAACTCAGCCATTGCAATGGCTAAAAAATCCAATGAAATTGCTAATGGTTGTCCATGAAAATTTCCACCAGAAATAATTTCATCATCTTCCGGAAAAATTGTTGGATTATCAGTTACTGAATTTATTTCCGTTTCAAAAACTGAGTGAACATAATTTGTTGCATCTTTAGTCGCACCATGAACTTGTGGAATACATCTAAATGAATATGGATCCTGAACATGTAATTTTTCCTGTGCTAAAATCTCACTACCTTCTAAATTTTTCAATATAGCCCTAGCTGTTTGCAATTGTCCTTTATGAGGACGAATTAAATGGATATTATCTTTAAATGGCTCTCTTCTTCCATCAAATGCATCTAATGAAACAGCCGCAATTAAATCAGAAAGTATATTTAGCTTTTGAGATTTAATTAAACACCAAACGCCGTAAGCTCCCATAAACTGAGTACCGTTGAGCAATGCCAAACCTTCTTTCGATCTTAAAGTTATTGGACTTAAATTTAAACTCTTTAACACTTCGGATGCCTTACATTTATTACCTTGATAATTTACTTCGCCCATTCCTAATAACGGCAAAGATAAATGTGCTAATGGAGACAAATCTCCCGAAGCTCCTAAAGATCCTTGTTGATAAACAATTGGATAAATATTATGATTATAAAAATCCACTAAGCGCTCAACCGTTAGTAACTGAACAGCACTTTTACCATAAGATAAAGATTGTATTTTTAACAATAACATTAAACGTACAATTTCTAGTGGAACTTCCTCACCCATACCACATGCATGAGACATTACTAAATTCTCTTGCAATTGTTCTAATTCATTATCAGGAATTATAACATTACATAACGAGCCAAAACCAGTATTAATACCATAAATAGGTGTTTTTTGAGAAGTCATTCTATTATCTAGATATTCGCGACATACAGAAATATCATTTTTCACTTTTTCAGACAAAACAAGTTTTGAATTTGCATTTAAAATGTTTTGAATTTCAATTATTGTAATTTGCTTGCTATTATTTATGGTATACATACTTCTCATTTATTAAAACTATTTTTTTATTTAGCGTTGTTCACTTGTTGCGTTATCTTTATTTACATTGTTTAAATTAAAAATAATAGGGTACTTGGTTTTATAACGAATTAATTTTTCGTCTTTTTTTCCTGCTTTCCATTTTGTGTTTTTCAAAACCTTTATAGCTTCATTTGTACAAAGATGATTAAATTCTTTTTCAACAACAATATTACTTATAGTACCATTGGGTTCTACTATAAAGCTTAACAGAACTGTTCCTTGCAAGTTTTGTCGTACAGCTAAATCAGGATATTCAAGATTAGCTAAGATGTATTCTCCAAGTGCTTCTTCTCCTTTATAATATTCAGGTGAAACATCAGCACGATCATAAACCACAAAACTTGTATCAAATAAATTCATTTCTTTATGAATGATAAAGCCTCTTTGTTTGCAATATTTTTTATAGGTATTCGTGTTAAATTTAAAAACTAAAAATGTTTTAGAATCCACATGTACATTTCCAATCGAAGCTGGTTGAAATATAATATATCTTAATAATCTTTTAGCTTCTTGCTTAAATTCATTTTCGTAATCTTCTTTAAATTCAATATCACAAACCTTTCCATCTTTTAATACTTCGAAATAAATAACAACATCAGCATTTATATTTTTCTTTAACAAACTCTCAGGGTATATTAATTGAGATTGTAAAACAAACTCGAAGTTTTCAATCCCTCCAATTGGTTTAGCAGTAATATCAATGGATGTTTGAGAAAATACAACCGAATTAATAACTAAAAAAAACATTAAAATATTTTTCATTTTTTTTGAGCTTTTAAAAATCTTTGTTTACCACTCATATCTTTTATGACTTCTATAGTTTTAAATAGATTCGCAGAATCAGCATAATTCATTACATCATTTGCAAATAATGGATTTAATTCAAAAAATAAAAATCCATTTTCTGATAGTGAATTTAAGCATAAATCTATTATTTTTTTATAAAAAATAATAGGATCATTTTCTTCTACAAATAAGGCCAAACTAGGCTCAAAATTCAAAACTCTCCGATCCATATTAATTGCTTCAGAATACAATACATATGGCGGATTACTTATAATACAATCAAATTTTAAATTTAGAATATGGGTAGTATTTAAAATATCACAATTAAAAAACTCAACGTCAACATTATTTAATACCGCATTAGAACTAGCAATTTCTAGTGCTTTATCAGAGATATCGATGCCACAGAATCTTGAATTATCAAATTGTTTTTTTAAAATAATTGGAATACATCCAGAACCTGTTCCTATATCAACAACATTTAGTCCTTGAGACTCATTAGTAAGTGTTTCCTTAATTAAATAAACCAATTCTTCAGTTTCAGGACGAGGTATTAAAGTAGAACTATCAACATAGAACTTTAAATTATAAAAATAAGCTTCTTTTAAAATATATTGAATTGGTTTACCTGTTTTAAGTTCATTACACGCATTATAAATATTTATTAATTCAGATTGATTAATATTAGCATTAAGTTTTGATTTAACATTTAATTTATTAAATCCCAAATAATACTCACAAACTAATTCAAAAATTGCATTTAGTTCTTCTTTATCATAAATACCAACTAATTGCAATGAATAATATTTAAATAAGTCATCTAATTTATTAGAATTGATTTTCATAAATAGTTAATTGTTCGTAAAACAAAAAACCCCTAAAGTTTTCACTGAAGGGGTTTTATTGAAAAATTGGCATCGACATACTCTCCCAGGTTTTAGACCAAGTACCATCTGCGCAGGTGGGCTTAACTTCTCTGTTCGGAATGGGAAGAGGTGATCCCCACCGCTATAGACGCCATAAAGGGGATAATTTAATTTCAAATTAAAAGATTGCAGATTGGCAGATTTTAAAATTAAAAGATTTTGTGTAATCTCTCATTTATCAATTTGTAATCTGTAATTTGATAATTTATAATCAAACGTTAAAAACATATTTGAAAAAAGACACGAGTTTATCTTGACATATAATAATAAAATATTGGATGCGCATAACAGAAAGCTTACGGGTAATTAGTATTACTCGGCTTTGACATTACTGCCTTTACACCTGTAACCTATCAACGTTGTAGTCTTCAACGACCCTTATAAAGAAAACTAATCTTGAGGTGAGTTTCGCACTTAGATGCTTTCAGCGCTTATCTCATCCACACATAGCTACCCAGCGATGCCTCTGGCGAAACAACTGGTACACTAGCGGTGTGTCCGACTCGGTCCTCTCGTACTAGAGTCAGCGCCCCTCAATTTTCTAACGCCCACAACAGATAGGGACCGAACTGTCTCACGACGTTCTGAACCCAGCTCGCGTGCCACTTTAATCGGCGAACAGCCGAACCCTTGGGACCTTCTCCAGCCCCAGGATGTGACGAGCCGACAT
>CAIYSA010000046.1 GCA_903928655.1 uncultured Bacteroidota bacterium | reverse complement strand
TTTAATTATTTTTCGCATAAATAATAATCTATTTTCTTTGTTTTTTTTAAAATTCGGACATTAGTAAATAGGTTTAATAATGGGGAAAAATCTGCCCGTAGATTTTTTATATGTATCGTAATCTTTGTATTTTTCAATTAGCATTGTTTCTTCATAGTTTGATTTATAATAAAAAAACATCAATAATATTATTGAAATACTTAGTTGCCATAAACTAGTATTAAATAGTCCCATACCTAAAGTCGCTAAAAAAATACCTGTATAAATAGGATGACGAACATATTTGTATAATACTGTTTGAATAAGATTTCCTTTTTCAATTGGAGTAGGAAAGCGAGTAAGGTTTTTATTTAATTGTAAAATGGCAATTAAAATAATTAAAAAGCCACTAATAGAAATAACTAAACCTGGATATTTTAAAAAAGTAATTTCATCAATATTGGAATTAGTGAAATCTACAAAAAATAGTGCCAATAGGAAAAATTGAATCCCAACAAATAAGAAATCTCTTAGTTTAATTTTATTTACCATTAATGTTTAATATGTTCATAAAGGGATAAGGTTTATTCGACATTTATTAGTTAGTGGTCCCAACATTTAGGCGTATATTTGAGTTTTAAAAATAAATACTTTATATGCCATTTTCAAAATTAGGATTATCAGATGCTTTAATAAAAGCCTTAGCTGAGCAAAAATATACACAACCATATCAAATACAAAAAGAGGCAATTCCCGCTATCTTGGATGGAAAGGATATTTTGGGAATTGCGCAAACTGGTTCTGGTAAAACAGCGAGTTTTGTTTTACCTATTTTACAGCAATTTCAAGACTATGGTTCATCAAAAAACAGACATACTAAAGCATTGGTTGTTGTTCCTACAAGAGAATTAGCTATACAGGTAAATGATGTTTTTAAATTGTTGGGTGCAAATTTACCACAACCAATTAAAGCAATAGCAGTTTATGGTGGTGTTTCTATCAATCCACAAATGATAGATTTACAAGGCGTTGAAATTTTAGTTGCAACGCCAGGAAGATTATTAGAATTAATTGAAAAAAATGCAGTTTCATTATCTGCCGTTAAAACATTAGTTTTAGATGAGGCTGATAAAATGTTGAATCTAGGGTTTAAGGAAGAGATGACGAAAATATTTGGATTATTGCCAAAAAAGCGTCAAAACCTTTTGTTTTCAGCTACATTGAGTGATGATTTAAATAATATTAATAAAAGCTTATTACGAAATCCATTTGTAGTTAAAATTGAAGAGGAAACTAAAGACTTTGATTTAATTAAACAATTTGCTTATTTAATTTCTGAAGAAAAAAAAGGTCCATTACTTAGATATATTATTAAAAAACAAAAAATTAAACAAGTTTTAATATTTACCTCTTCAGTTCATAGAGCAGATGCAGTTGCATTAAAATTAAATCAAAATGGAATTGATGCTTTTGCAATTCATAGTAAAAAAAGTCAGGAAGGAAGAAATGAAGCTCTTAATTTTTTTAAAAAAGGAATGGTAAAGGTATTAGTTGCAACTGATTTAATGTCACGCGGAATTGATATTAAGTTTTTACCTTATGTAATTAATTACGAATTACCACGCTCTCCAAAAGACTATGTGCATCGTATTGGAAGAACGGGTAGGGCAGAGTCTTCTGGAGAAGCTATTTCCTTAATTTCTCCCGAAGAAGAACATCACTTTAATATCATTCAAAAAAAGATGGGGAAACGCGTTACCATGATTGATGGTAATATTATTGATTTAAGCAGCTATTAATTAAATTAGTCATTCCCGTAAAGTCTTAGCTTATTTTTTGATGAAATAAGTTCTTTTTGTAGATTATCAATTTGTTGCAATAAATTAGAAATCGCATCAATACCTTCCATATTTATGTCAAGTTCAAAATGTAAACGCATCATTTTTTCTACATCTTTTATTTTTTC
>CAIYSA010000045.1 GCA_903928655.1 uncultured Bacteroidota bacterium | reverse complement strand
TTTATTTTTTTAAATATTTATTAAATCTTCGGCTTCATTTAGCAATGATACAACTAAATCGGAAGTTTTTAAAACTTCAAAGTATAAAACGGAAGCTTTTTCGTTTTCACCCGAAGTTTTATAAGTTAATATACTACTGATTAATTTGTGTAAATGCTCGTGTTCTGTTTCAAATCTTTTCATTACGCTTAAGTGTCCGTATTTTTTCTTTCCTTCTTTATAATACCATTTACCTAAATCGCAATGTAAATGAGAAACCGCTTCTTCATTAGTAAGTGGACCTATTCCTTTTAGGAAATTTTCAATATCAACTTTCCATTTGGCATGTTTTTCTTTTGCTAAGGTAAAATCTATTGTTTTTTTATTAAAATTAAGTTTAAATGAAACTACAGTAATATCATCTGTTTGCTGAAATTCGCCAATAAACTCATCCATTTCAATTCCTAATAATTCTTCTTTTTCCTCACTTGATTTTGGTGCTATTTCTTTTAAAAAATTAATAGTACGTTTTTTTGAGTAACGTTTGTAATTTGCCCCACCTAATTGATCTTGGTAGCCATCGGTTGCCATAAAAAAACATTCGGCACCAGTTAAATTAATATCAATCGTTTTAAATATAAAATCATCATCTCTATAATCTCCAATAGATTTTCTTTGCCCTTTCACGTAGTGTTCCTTATCGTTTAAAAAATACAACAAACCTAATCCAGCTCCTGCAAACTGAATTTTATTCTGTTTTGTATCAATTACGCATAAGGCGATTTCCATCCCATCTCTAATAATATCATTTTCATTACTATTTAACGACAAATATATTTGGTCATCCAACTTCATTAAAATTTTTGATGGATTGGTTTCTTTTTCAATATCTACAATCTGTTCAAGAATTCTACTACCAATCAATGTTAAAAAAGCTCCAGGAACTCCATGTCCTGTGCAATCAGCAACTGCAATAAAAGTTAAATCATTTACTTCTTTTGCCCAATAAAAATCTCCACTTACAATATCTCGCGGTTTAAAATACAGACAAATATCTTCAAACGTTTTATTCAACTTTTTTAAATCTGGTAAAATAGTACGTTGTATATTTTGCGCATAATTTAAACTATCAATATTATCCTTATTAATTTGCATTAACTCATTCTTTAATTCAAGTTGTTTAATTGCAACAGAAAGTAAAATTGTTATTGATTCTAAATTTTTTATTTGGGTTTCAGACAAATCAAATTCATGACCAAGAGCTATATAAATTGCGGCAATCAATTTTCCTTCATCCAATATTGGCAATAAAAAATACGAAACAATATTTCTGTTTTTATTTTCAATATCTGATGGGGATAAAAATTTAGAATTTTTAAGATTTCTTTCAATAAAAATCTCACCATTTAATAAAGCTTGTCCACTCTTGGTTGATGCAATTGGAATAATAACTTTATTAAACGCACCATTAATTAATTCAAAACCACTAAAATAATCTTTTTTCTCATTTATCTTAGTAATAGTAACACTAATACAATTCTTAGTTTTGTTATTAATAATGTTGAGAATTTTAAACGATAAATCTTCGAATGATTGAGAATGAATAATGCTTTTTTGTAAACTATTTTTATATTCTAAATCATAAGATTCTTGTAACAAAATATTTCTGTTTTTAACTTTTTCAGTAATATCTGTAACAACTTCAATTTGTTGAATTACTTCACCATTATCATCTTTTATGATTGTGTTAATTATTTCAACCCATTTTTTATTTTTCGCAAATGTTAAAACCTCTAGCTCTTTATTAAAATTTACTCCATTTAGTTGTTCTAATGTATCGGTTAAGCCAGAATAATTTAGATGAAATAAATCTCTAGGTCTATTGCCAATTAAATCAGACAAATTAATTTCAAACAAATCTAGATACCCTTGATTAGCCCATATTACCGAGCCATTTTTATCTGCAATTAAAATTCCATTAGTTGCTTTCTCCGCCACAATTGATAATTGTTTTAGTTGAATCTCAATTTTCTTTTTCTCAGTTATGTTTGTGCAAATTCCAGAACTTTTAAAATAAATTCCATTTTCAGATTTAATTCCGAACGATTTTTCGTGAATCCATCTTATTTCATCTTTTACATTTATCCTATATTCAATTTCATAAAACCCTTCAACTTCAAGAATTTTATGAGCCTCAATAATTGCAGGTTTATCTTCATCTAAAATATAATTTAACCAATAATTGTCTATTACGTAAAAATCTTTTGGCGAAATTCCTAATATTTTTTCAGAGGATGGACTTATATAAAGTATCTTCCTTTCTATCAAATCATATAACCAAAATACATCATCTATAGTTTCATTCAATAATCTAAAATTACTTTCACTTTCCTTAATGGCATTTTCGGCAATTTTTCTTTTTTCAGATTCCATCGAAACCGAAATTATTTCAGAAATAGAACGAGCGAAACTTAAATCTTCATTATCCCATATTCTAAATGAATTAGTCATTTCACAACAAAGTAACCCAGAAATAGAACCACTTAAAAATATAGGAACATCTAATAAGGATTTTATATCATTATCAAGAGATAAACAAAAATCCCGAGTATATTCGTTTTCACAAACATTGTTAGCCATAATTGTATTTCCTTCTAACAGGGAGTTAAAATATAGAGGAAAATTAACTCTTGATAAAACTTCATCATTATTAAATTCTTTGTTACTTACATTTAAGGTCATTGAACTAACCATTTTGTTTTCATGATATTCCCAAATAGAAATCCTATCGATATTTAAACACTCTGAAGCCTTTAATAATAAATCTTTTAGTATATACTCAATTTCAAATCCAGATTG
>CAIYSA010000044.1 GCA_903928655.1 uncultured Bacteroidota bacterium | reverse complement strand
TCAGACATAACCCTATCACCTTTTTCTTTTCCTAGTAATTCTGTTACACCTTTAGTAAAAGTTACATTGTTAAAATCAACAGCTTCGTGTGTATTTAAAAACACTTCCATATCCTTAAACATTTTTTTAAGAGCGCCTTTATCCATAAAAAAATCGATGGTAGTCATTAACTCAAATGTTGCTGAATCATTTATTGAATTATGAGTAGCTATGCCAAATGTGTTTAGTTTCACTTGACCTAAATCAGCGCCTAAATCCATTTTTCCTTCCGCATAAACTTTACAATTTTTAGTGCTTAAGCTGATGTAATTACCTGGTAAATTTTGTTCAATAAATTTTTCAGCATTAGTAATGACATATTCTTCATTTTCTTTGTTATAACCTAAAAAGCCTGATGATTTTATGACATCTAAATCTTTTTTTCCTCCACGCAAAGATACAAAAGAAGAATATACCATATTTGTATCTGGACCATATATAATTGCTGAACCTAGGGCTTTTCCATTCATATCTGTTGCGTTTTCAGGTAAAGGAATTAAAATTTCTTTTGGATTAATTTCACCATTAAATTTCAAATAGGCTTTTCCTATTTTGCCACAATCATGTACAATTTTAGTTCCACCTTCGTAGGTTAAAAATTGATTAGCAGCAAATAATTTTACTTTTCCTGCGAAACTAAAGTAATCATTAAACTGAAATTTTGCTTCTTCGCTGATATCACCTTCAGAAACAGTTTGACCCGAAGTATCAGGTTTTATTGTATTAAATTTAATTAAGTATGCCTTATCATTTTCATCTAAATATTGATATTCTCCAGTAGCTAAATAACTTTTTCTCCCAAAAATATTAGCAGTTACATTTCTAATCGTATGGTATTTTGTAACTGTATTAGCTAATATAACTGTATTTTTTAAAGTATCCATTACCGCATTTTTTCTGAGGATAACAATTCCTGAATCAGGAAAAATTCTGGCATCTGCAACATTTATAAAAGGCACTTTTATTGTTTTTATAATATAATTTCTAAGATTATATTTTGCTGCAGGCGCAAAGAATCTTAGTGAATCTTGTTTTGGATGAACAGAAATAAATTCAGGCCCCTCCAAATCAATAGCATTTTCAATATCACCTTTTAGTTTTAGATTTTCGTCACCTAACTGTATCTCTTCCGAATCCATAAACCATTTAAATCTTTCCATAAAAGCAACATATTGGTTTTTCGGAAATTCTACTGTAGTACCTTTTCCGTTAGCAACAAATATTCCGAAACGCTTATCTAAATCCATAGTTGCATTTACATTATTTGATGCAAATGTTAAACCGGCCTCAGCTATCGCTCTGATATGAAAGTCAGCTGTATCCGAAAAAAATTGGTGTTGTTTGAATAAAATATTTATAGAAACTAAATCTGCCTTTATCATATCTACAACTCCATTTCCTCTCAGTTCTTGTGGAGTTAAAGAATATTTTCCTCTAAATGTGCATTTTCCATTAAAGGTTTTAAAGGGACTTGCTTTGTCTGTTGCGTTCATCAAATCTTTATAAGGCATCCAATGTATATAAACAGTATCTCCATGTGATTGCGAAAATTCAATCGGGTCAATTTGTTCTTTTATGTCGAATGAATTTGCAAGCGAATTCATACTGTCTGGAAAAAATATAAAATCTTTTGATTTTGTGGTGGATGTAATATAATTTAAATCACCATCAGCACGCAGTCCTTTATTTGATAATCTTATTTCATTTTCAAATTTTGCTTTTCCTCCATATACTTGATATCCATCAGGAGGTGTTTTTCTTATAAAACCCAATGAGTAGTCTCTTTGTAATGATATCTTTTCTCTAAATTTCGGAAAAATACCAGCTGATGAAAATTCACCATCAAAATACAAACCCTCATTTCTAAAGTTATCTAAACTATCCATTGTAAAGGGATCTAATTTAAAATAAAATTTATCTCTATTATAAACACCTTTAAAAGTTGTATACTTATCATAAAAAGTATAACTTTCTTTAAAACTCTGAAACTGAGGATAGGTTGGTGCTTTTCCCCAACCACTATGGTTTTTTGGCGCATCTATTCTAAGTTCTCCACTTAGGTTTTCAATTACAGTTTGCACTTTTCTATATGGATAATTTCCATTAATATCGGGTTCTCTTGAAACTACATAAATTCTAAGGGAGTCAATTGTTTTCATTTTAATTTTAAACATATCATAATCAAAAATAAAATCTTTACCATGGTATTCAAATTTCCCTGAAGCTACAACACCATCAAATTCAATTGTTCTGTTTTTCTTTAAAATTAATTCATTTTTTTTTGGAAAAATAAACACTTTTTGTGTATCGCTTAATAATATATTTTCTACCCCTCTTATTGTCATATCATAACTGTTATTTACCATACTCAGTGTTGCATTTGTTTTACCAGAAATTATAGAGTGAATGGTAATGATATCATAATCTTTATCATGTTTTACGTTTTTTATATAATCAAAAAGTCTAGGTTTAATTGTTATTAAATCGGTTTCTGGTTCGTAAGAAATTAACCCAAAAACTGCCATTTTAAAAATAATTGGCCTTAAATCAACAGCTAAATATTTTATATATTTTGCAAAATCAACAACTGTAAATGTTGGGTTGTTTCCAGTTGAAATATAATATTCATTAATTTTTTGAACGGGGCTTATTTGTTCTTGACCTCTAATAGCATCTAAGCGAGTACTGTTAAAAAAATCTTGTGATTCAAAAAAAGCTTCGCCTTGTGTATTATTTGGTAAAAAGTTGAAGTCTATTTTTGGCTCATCAATTTTCCAAACTAATTGTTCAAAATACATATCTACTTTATGATATGTATTATAATAAGGAGATTTTTCTAATCCATCATCTGTTCGTAAAAGTGTGATTGTTTTTTTTTCAACTTGGTAAACAAAACTTAAACCTGGATGAATAATTGAATCTTTATCAAGATAAATTTTAACGCCAGCAGGTTTTGCGTTAATTTTATCTTTCGTCATTGTGAATGATCGTGAAGATAATTCAAGAAATTTTATGTTATTTCTATTGAAAATTATTTTTGCAGGATTTCCAGTTCCAACAAATTTATTACCACGCATACCAAAACCACCATCATAATCAACATTTGGATAAATATTTTTTACCACTAACCGCTTACTGTAAGAATCAAATCTAGGGTAAGTTGGTTCTCCGTTTTCGGTCACAATTTTATCAATTATTCTCCCAATTTGTGGTTTATCAAAATATTGTTTTCCGATAAATATTGCAGAATCAGAAGTATATCCTCCTGTTTTACAATCAATAGATACTCTTTTTAAATCAGCATAAACATCACTACTTGTGCCAGTGCGAGACCAGTTTAATTTACCACCTTTGCCAATAAATTTATTCCAGGTCGGATAGTATATTCCGCTAATCTTTTCTATCGTAATCGAATCACCTCTCGGGCTTGCACCAACTAATGTGAATTCAGGAAAAATAACTTTAGGCAACGAATCAAACTCAAATGTAAATTTATTTTGCTGACTTCGGTAACTATAAGTTGGTGATTTAAAAAACACATTATTTGAAAAAATATTTTCGCTCATTTCTAAAAAATCTGTATAACTTTTTAGATTTTTAGAAGCAAATATTTTTTCAATACAGGATTGCCAATTAATAAAAACGGATTGGTCCTGCTTCGTAATGATACAATTTGAAACAGCATTTAAGTAATTTATAAAATTTGGATATGGTTTTAGTTTCCTTTGCAACATGGCGTTACAAGTCTTGTAAACGGCTTGCCTGTATTTTGTTTCAAAATCAGGAGATTTCCAAAATTTACCAAAAGTAACCATATACTCTTCTGCAACTTTTTTGTTTGCAGAGTTATCAATGAAAAATTCGTTTAGTTCTTTTATGAATTTTACAGAGTCGGTGCTAAACTGAGTTAATTTTTGAGCATTAATAATGTTTACGAAAAATAACAGGAAGGAAACTAATAGAAATTTCTTAATCATAGGATTTAATTTATTCATTCAAATATATCCAAATCACTGCTATTTTTTAGTAGAAGTTATTAAGAGAGTTTTAACTTTTTAATGTTTTATTTATT
>CAIYSA010000043.1 GCA_903928655.1 uncultured Bacteroidota bacterium | reverse complement strand
CTTTATGAAAAAGGTATTAATGATTTAAATGCTTTTTTGAACCAAGATGTTACTTCCCAGTCTTATTTTAAGAAAGCACAATTGCTTTATGATTTCGTAAATAAAAATGCGACCTTGCCTTATTCTCTTGATACGCATTATAAATTGGAGGCTATTAAGGAGTTTTTAAAATAGTATTTGAATTCTGATATGATTTATCATATTTCTTTGTTTCATTTTATTGGCAATTTTGTATATTCGTTTTTAAATCGACACAATAAATTTTCATCTTTTTTACAAGTTTAAAATTAAATTACTATTATGAAGAAAATTGGTATCATCACATCGGGAGGAGATTCCCCAGGAATGAATGCTTGTTTACGTGCTGTTGTTAGAACCGCAAGTGTTGAAAATATTAGCGTGATTGGATTTTATCACGGCTACGAAGGCTTAATTGATAATGACTATATAGAATTATCATCAGATAAAGTTGCAAATATCATACATCGTGGTGGTACAATTTTAAAAACAGCTCGTAGTAATCGCTTTATGACAGATGAAGGAATGAAGCAAGCTGTTCAAACATTAAATTCTCATAATTTAGATGGGTTTATTGTAATAGGAGGTGATGGGAGTTTTAAGGGTGCATTGGAATTAAGCAAACAGCATCATGTAAAAACAATTGGTTGTCCAGGTACGATTGATAATGATTTAGTTGGCACCGATTTTACAATTGGTTATGATACCGCCATCAATACGGTGGTTGAGGCTGTTGATAAAATTAGAGATACAGCAGAAAGTCACGATCGTGTTTTTGTAGTTGAAGTAATGGGGCGCGATGCTGGTTTAATTGCATTGAGGTCGGCTATTGCATGTGGGGCTGAAGCGATATTGATTCCTGAACGGAAGGGAGATTTAAAACTATTATTAGAAAAGAAAAAAACATGGCGACTCACCAAAAAAAGTAGAATTATTATTGTTGCTGAAGGTGATGAAAATGGAGGTGCCATTGGCATTGGAAATTTATTAAAAAAAGAATGGCCCGAATTTGATATTAGAATTTCGATACTCGGTCACATACAACGTGGTGGAAATCCAACTTGTATGGAGCGCGTAAATGCAAGTTTAATGGGTTATCATGCAGTTAAAGCTTTGCAAAATAATCATACAAATGAAATGATTGGTATTGTAAATAAAAAAGTGTGCTATACGCCTTTTCAAAATGCTATAAAACATATTGATGAATTAAATCCTGAAATGCTTTCTATATTAGATATTCTTTCAGCTTAAATAAATTTTCAACCATGTGTTTGGCTATACAATCAACTAAATTATTTAAGGTTATTTTATAATTTTTAACGTACATAAAACAGAAATAATTATTTTTAATTAAAAATGTCTTGATAATAAATCATTCGAGAAGGTTAATTTGTTTACCAAACAAAGATTTATTTATTCAATTAATGTTTCAGAATGTATGGTTTTATTATTTTGGATTAACTGTAATTATCCAATCTGTACTATCGAGTTTGGTAATATTTAAGATGTAATTTAATCTTACAACATTTGTAATTACATTTGAATCTAATGGCAATTCATTATTTTGATAGGCTTTAATTGTTTTATAGTTTAACAAATATAAACTTCTTCCGCCAATTCTTTCGATTACAGATTCCCAATCTGTTGCAACACCATATGAACTAATCTTATTAGGATAGATAAATTCAGGATAAAAACTTTTAGAATGCATTATATTAAATAATTCTAAATTACTTGATATTGGAAAAAACCAATAACATAATGTGTCATTAGAATTATTTTTTACTTTTAATTTATCATGATAAGAATCAAAGATTTTACCATCTAAAAAGTAAAAAAGTAATGATATTAAACCTATAAGTAAGGTGATGATTGTTATTTTTTTCATTATTTATAATCCCATTAGTTTTTCTAATTGGTGAAATTCAATTCCGAAATATGTTTTTGTGGATTTTATTTTGGCTAAAATTTCTTTCTTTTGTTCTTCTGTTTTTGCTTTTTTCTCAGCAACAATCATTACATTTTTTGGTGTATTTGTATCCGATACAAATTCAAAAACTTTAGTTGCATAACCAAAATATTCAAGTATTAATGCACGCAAGCCATCGGTTACCATTTCAGCCTGACGTTCTAAAAAGATGCCATGTTTTAATAAAAAATCTAATTCGTTTTTTGTTTTATGCTTTTCTATTTCTTTGCGTATTTGCTTGTGGCAACATGGCGCTACAACTATTAAATCTGCATTTGCAGTAATGCCTTTATAAATGGCATCATCTGTTGCTGTATCGCAAGCATGCAGTGCAATTAGCACGTTTGTGTTTTTCGCATCATAATCATTAATAGTGCCTTCTGCAAAATTTAAAGTATTAAAATTAGATTTTTTAGCAATACTATTACACAATTCTACTAAGTCTTTTCTGAATTCAACGCCCGTTACTTTTGTGTTTATTTTTAATACATTACTTAAATAATCATAAAGTGCAAATGTCAAATACCCTTTCCCTGCACCCATATCAACTACTTGAAGTGATTCGTGATTTGGCAAATTTTTTATTAAAGGACTTAATAATTCTACATAGTGATTGATTTGTTTAAATTTGTCTTGAGCATTTTTATTTACATTTCCTTTTTCATCTGTAATGTTTAATTGATGTAAATATGATTTTCCGTCGGCAATTATTAATCGTTTTTTTTGTAAATTATGATCTAATGATGGTAATTGTGTGTGCGTTGCATTATTCTTTTTTAAGTTAGTTTTGTCTTTGTTTATATATTCAAATACGGAGTCATAATCTATTGTGAAAAGTGTAGCTAATCTAAAAGCACCTTCAGAAATGAAACCATTTATGATAGAAATACCTTCTGATTGCGAATAATTTTTAACAATATCATTTGTTTGATATCTATAAGTAATGCTCAATTTATCTTCCTGTTTTATCTGTATTCTCTTTACATAACAATTTTTTAAGCCTTCAGTTGTGCCTTTGTAATTAGCTAACGAAATCTTAACAAATGTGTTAT
>CAIYSA010000042.1 GCA_903928655.1 uncultured Bacteroidota bacterium | reverse complement strand
TAACCTTATCAAAAATAATTTCACTTTCTACAATTATCTCAAACTTTCCTAAGTCATAATAGACAGCTTCTTCAACCACTAAATCTTTTTTCTCCGTATTATTGAATTTTTTATATTTCATAGTAATATCTTCATCCTCTTCAATAACGGTAAGTTTAATGATGTCAAGATCTAACAACCGATATTCAAAATCACCAGTGGCATTTTTCTTAAACTCAGAAACGACTTCACCAGTTTGTTTTGCTAAAAAAACTTTGGTTTTAGAATTAGTTTTAGAGTTTCGCTCTATATTAATAGAAAGATTTAGGGTTGTATCAATTTTAATAAAAACAAAATCTCCAAAATCATCAGTTATTGTTTTATGAATCGTATCCGTATTTTCATTAATTAAATAAACGTTATGCTGAGTTAAAGGGACTTTACTTTTATCTCCAATTAAAATTTTACCAGAAACATCAGCAGTAGCAGTTGTTGAATTAGCCTTGCAAATATTTTGAAATGTTTTATCAAGTACAGAAACGCTATCTGTTTCAACATACAATCGCCCCTTAGGATTTACTAAAAATAAACAAGGTGTTTTCGTGGCTTTAAATGCCATTACTGCTTTATCTTTAATTCCATCACGAGTGAGGTAATTTGTTTTTTTTCCAGTAAACTTTTGTTTACTATAGTTGGTTTCCGTTAATAATTTTTGCCATTTCTGAAAATCTTTTTCAATACAAATAGTTACGTATTCAATTTCGCTTGCCCCTTTGCATGCGTTGTTTTGAAATTTATTTAATACTCGTTCAACATCACTATTAAAAGATATTAAATCTTTGATTGATGAATTTTCGGAATAAAAATAAACCAATACAAATCTATCAGTTAAACTTTTGCCATTGGGTAAATCAATAGGTGACAATTTCTTGTCTTGATTTAATACCTCAAACCTACTAACAGGAATACGCTCACCTACCCTCAATTTATCATTTTTTTGAGCTGTACTTGAAAAGCAAGCTATTAAAAATAAATATGAAACTATTTTTTTCATTTTTTCATGAATTTATTTAATGGATGGTAAAACTATACTTAGCTCATCTCCCTGTTTTAATTTCAATGAATCCTATTCTAAAATTATTGAAATTGTTTACCAAAAACATATAGATAACATTAAAAATAATTTCATTTTCACTTAAGATATACCTCAAGTGCTTTTTCCAAATCTTCACCTCTTAATGATTTACCAATTATTACTCCATCTCCATTAATTAAATAATTTGTAGGTATTCCTCTTACAAGATATCTCTGAGCAACTGCATTATTCCATCCTGAAAAATCACAAACATGATTTGGCCAAACTAAACCATCTTTTTCAATTGCTTTAATCCATGCCTCTTTATTTTGATCTAATGAAACGCTCATTATTTCAAATCCTTTACCACTTTTAAAATTAGATAACCGATATTTATTATATGCAGCAACCACTATAGGGTTTTCTTGCCTACAAGGTCCGCACCAACTAGCCCAAAAATCGATTAAAACTACTTTTCCTCTTAACGAATTAAGATTTAATTGCTTACCATTTACACCTTCTTGCGAAAATTCAGGAGCCTTATTTCCTAAGTTCAAACCTTCCACTACATCAATTTTAATTAATGGTGGGGAATCTATATTTTTGGTTTCTGTTCCAAGAGAATTTGTATTAGCTACTTGCTTTTTATTTTTACAAGAAAATAAAACTAACAATAAAGTGAGTGTGAATAGTAAATTAATTATTTTCATATTATTGATTTTTTCTAATTATTTCGGCACCAATAGCATTTAATCGGCCATCTATATTTTGGTAACCTCTATCAATTTGATTAATATTAAATATTGTACTTTTTCCTTTTGCACTCATGGCTGCTATTAAAAGTGCTACGCCTGCTCTAATATCAGGCGATGCCATTTGTATGGCTCTTAGTTGAACTTTTCTATCTAAGCCCATAACAGTTGCACGGTGTGGATCACATAAAATAATTTGTGCTCCCATATCAATCAGTTTATCAACAAAGAATAAGCGGCTTTCAAACATTTTTTGATGCACTAACATATTACCTCTGGCTTGAGTTGCAGTAACTAAAATAATACTTAATAAATCAGGTGTAAACCCAGGCCAAATTGCATCAGATACTGTTAGCATCGAACCATCAATAAAAGTATCAATTTCATAATGCTCCTGAGATGGAATAAAAATATCATCACCTCGTCGTTCCATTTGAATTCCTAATCGAGAAAACACTTTTGGAATACATCCTAAATTATCATAAGACACATCTTTAATTGTAATTTCAGATTGAGTCATAGCTGCTAATCCAATAAATGAACCAATTTCAATCATATCTGGCAAAATGCGATGAGTTGTTCCGCTTAAAGACGTAACACCTGTAATGGTTAATAAGTTAGAGCCTACACCACTTATTTTCGCACCCATTCTATTCAACATTTTACATAATTGTTGTAAATATGGTTCACAAGCTGCATTATAAATAGTTGTGGTTCCTTCGGCTAAAACTGCTGCCATTACAATGTTTGCTGTTCCTGTAACTGAAGCCTCATCAAGCAACATATAAGCTCCTATTAATTTAGTAGCAGATACTTTAAAGTTTTCTGTTTCGTGATCATATTCAAATTTTGCTCCTAAATTTTCAAAACCAATAAAATGGGTATCCATTCTACGTCTTCCAATTTTGTCGCCACCTGGTTTCGGCATGTAAGCTCTTCCGAAGCGCGCAAGCATGGGTCCAATAATCATTGTTGAACCTCTTAACCCAGAACCTTTCTTTTTAAACTCTTCAGAAACCAAATAATCAACATTTACATTATCTGCCTGAAATGTGTATTCTTCATGCCCTGTTTTTTCAACCTTTACACCTAAATCACTCAATAAATCTATTAATTTATTTATATCAACAATATCAGGAATATTACTAATAACAACCTTTTCGGAGGTTAATAATACTGCGCATAAAATTTGTAATGCTTCATTTTTTGCTCCTTGAGGGATAATTTCTCCTTTTAATTGCTTGCCTCCTGTAACTTCAAAAATTGCCATAGATTAAATTGCTGGTCGGTTATTGTTGTTTGTACGATTTTTATTAAACTTACTTTTATTTTTAT
>CAIYSA010000041.1 GCA_903928655.1 uncultured Bacteroidota bacterium | reverse complement strand
ATCTCATCTACCCCAATGATCTTAGATAAAATTTTTACTGGTAAAATAAGAGTGCAGTTACTCACCAAATTGCTACTCAACCCCGCTAGCAAAGTGTATTTGCGCGGTTTGGAACGTGACTTAGGTGTAAGCAGTAATACAGTGCGTTTGGAATTAAATAAGTTATCGGACATTCAACTCATACAGGAGCAGACCGATGATGAAAACACAAAAAGAAAACATTACGCAGTAAATACAAAACACCCCATGTTTAAATCATTAAGAGGGGTGATTATGCAATATGTTGGCTTGGATCAGATTATTGAGAATGTATTGGATAAGTTGGGAAATGTAGATGAAGTTTACCTAACTGGGGATTTAGCTTTAGGAAAAAACAATCCCTTCGTGGATTTAGTAATAGTGGGTGATGTTGATAAAGATTATTTATATCAATTAATTGAAAAGGCAGAAACCTTGATTGATAAGAAAATACGCGTTGCCCTATACCAACCCCTTGAGTTTACCGAAAAAATGTTGAAAGATGTTGGGGTGTTTATGAAGTTGATGGGATAGGAATTTGGATTAGTGTGGTCCACACTAATTTGGAGTGTTTGCAGATATTCATAAATCATTAATAAGTTGAAAATCAAGCTTTTTACATGTTTGATTTTTTATTTATAGGTTACCAGAAAAGGTTGAAAAATAGGTTAAATGTGTGCAGTTTTGTGCGTTATTTTAAAGAATAGTAATTTCTAAAAAAAATTGTAGACTTTTAAATTTAAGTTTTGGGTTTACAAATAATTTTTATGTTGTTGCATTTTAGAAATATTTAAAGTAAAAAGGTAGGTTCAAGAAATACATAGAGTCATCCTTTGAAGATTGACTAATTATTATAACAAATTCAAGTCTAAGCAAAAATTTTAAATATTTTTATTTAGGTGATAGTACATTCGAGTATATTATAATTTAAAAAGAACACAAAATATTACACATTCATTTTTTAATACTTAAATATGAAATATTACATTAAAAATAAATTATCAATTATTGGATTCTTGCCAGTAATTGATTTTATAAGAAAAGTTCCGTCATTTGTAAAATGGATTAATGATGGTTGTAGCGGGATAGCACCTCAACCAATAAAACGAATTATAATTAAATCGTATTTAAAAAATTTTAAAATCAATAATTTTATTGAAACCGGGACTCATGAGGGAGATACTCTTGCATACATTGCAGCTGATGAGAAAATACTTTGTACAAGCATAGAGCTAAGTAATTTTTATTTTCAAAAGTGTAAAAAAAGATTTAAATCTTATAGTAATGTAATTTTAATAAATGGCGATAGTGGACTAGAAATAAAGAATCAAATAAAATCTATTGAAAGTCCAACATTATTTTGGTTAGATGGTCATTATAGTGGAGGAATTACTGGGAAAGGTGCTTTGGAAACTCCAATATCACTGGAATTAGATTCAATTTTAAATTCAGATATTACTGGTCATGTTATCTTAATTGATGATGCAAGATGTTTCACAGGTTTTGATGATTATCCTATATTAGAAACATTTTTAGATAAAATCAGAAAAAATCAAAAGTATGATATTGAAATATCATCAGATATTATAAGGCTTACCCCAAAAATTATTAATATTTATCCCTCCAATTAAATTATTTTATTAGACAAATTCTCACAATTTGAACGCTATTAAAAAATCACTGCTATCTTTTTTTTTATTTAAAATCGATATTTCTAAAAAAAATATTTTTCTAAAAGAGGGTGGATGGATTTTATTAAGCCAAGCAGTTACATTTTTTGGTACTTTATTACTAATAAAAGTTTTAACTTCAAAACTTAGTCCTTCGATTTATGGAGAACTTACATTAGGATTAACTGTATCGAGCTTAATTAATAATATTATAAGTGGCGGAATTAATAATGGAATAGCTAGATTTTATGCAATCGCTAATGATAAAAATGATTTAAAAGGCTATTTTGGCGACTCCTTGAAATTACAATGTTATGTTTCTACATTTATAATTTCATTCGGCTCAGTACTAATTGGAATAATCTTTCTATTAGGTTATACAAAATGGCTATTATTATTAACTGCATCGTTACTTCTATCGCTATTAAGTGGGTTAAATAGTACATTTAATGGAATTCAGTTTGCAGCAAGACAAAGAGCAGTTCTAGCTTTTAATAATATTTTAGAATCTTGCCTTAAAATATTGTTATCAGTATGTTTTATTTTATTCTTTGGTTCTAATGCTGCAAATGTTGTATTTGGATATGCAGTATCTTCATTTATTGTAATTATTAGTCAGTTATTTTTTCTAGGCAAGGCAATCCCAATAAAAAAAGGCTTCAAAGGCAATGGTGATTGGATAAAAAAGATTTGGATGTTTTCTTGGCCATTTTCAACATGGGGGCTATTTGCATGGTTTCAACAAGTTTCTGATAGATGGATATTAAGTGGATTTGGTAAAATTGAAGACGTTGGCAATTATTCGGTATTGTTTCAAATAGGGTACTCTCCAATAATTTTGGCTTCTAGCATGTTTATGAGCTTCTTATCTCCAATTTTATTTCAACGATTAGGTGATGCAACAAATAAGAACAAAATTACGAATCTAAAAAAGATCACAATAAAATTCACTTGGCTTTGTTTAGGATTAACAATATTTTGCTTTACTTTATCTTTTATATTACATAAATTTATTTTCAAAATTTTATTAGATGTTGAATATCAAAAATTCTCTTACTTATTACCTTGGATGGTATTAGCAGGCGGGTTTATGGCAGCTCATTCAATTCTTGGATCACGAATTTCATCTCTTCTTAAGACAAAAGAACTCGCACTTCAACAAATATTTATGTTTTTGATAGCTGTTGGTCTTAATTTTCTTGGTGTTATAACTGGCGGATTAAATGGTATTGTCGCATCTTTAGTTTTATTTTCATTTATATATTTTTTATGGATGTATTTTTTTAGTAATTCATTAATTAAAAAAGAACTTTTAAATAGTTAGCATTTATGGATCTTAAGTCTAAAATTTATATTGCAGGTCACAAAGGGTTAGTTGGTTCTGCATTCCATAGAGTTCTAATCAAAAAAGGGTATAAAAATGTAATAATAAAATCACATGATGACCTTGATTTGATGAACCAAGTCGATGTCCATAAATATTTTGATAAAGAGAGACCAGAATACGTTTTTTTTGCTGCAGCAAAGGTTGGAGGAATTTATGCAAATAGTGTTTTTCCAGCAGATTTTATACATCAAAATATACAAATTCAATCAAATATCATTGATGCTTCTTTTAGAAATAAAGTTAAAAGAATGATTTTTCTTGGCTCTTCATGTATTTATCCAAGAAATTGTAATCAACCAATTAAAGAGGAATATTTGCTTACCGGGCCATTAGAAAAAACTAATGCAGCATATTCTTTAGCAAAAATTGCTGGAATTGAAACATGCAAATCATTTAATAAACAATATTTTACAAAATTTTTATCATTAATGCCCTCTAATTTATATGGCCCTGGAGATAATTATGACCTTAACAACTGCCATGTACTCCCAGCGCTTGTAAGAAAATTTCACGAAGCCAAAATAAATAATTTCTCTAATGTTGAAGTATGGGGTACTGGATTACCCAAAAGGGAGTTTTTATTTGTAGAAGATCTTGCAGATGCAGCGTTTCATTTATATAACATAGATGAAGATAAACTTAATTCTATTTTATTTGATGATATTGCACCCGGATTATTAAATGTCGGATATGGAAAAGATTTAACAATAAAAGAGTTAGCTAAAATAATTTCTAATATCATAGGGTATAAAGGGAATGTCACTTATAATACAAGTATGCCCGATGGCACACCTCAAAAATTGCTAGACATTAGTCGAATAAAATCTTTAGGCTGGGAACCTAAAACGAAGTTAATAGAAGGTTTAAAATTAACTTATGAAGCATATATTAAAGAAAGTGCTTCGTTAAATTACAATAAATAGGTATATTGAAAAAAAAATTATGTATTATAGGTGCATCAGGTGATATTGGGCAAAGGATGTATAATACATTAGTTAATACATTTCCCGAATATGAAATTATTGGTACATGTTTTCAAAAAAAATCCATTTATCTTGAAAATTTAGATGTCACTAATTATAACATGTTAAATAGATATTTACTCAATCATATGCCGTATATAATAATTTGGCTTAGTGGCTCAAAAGATGTAAAAAATTGCCAAATAAACGAAGAATTTGCCTATAGTATTAATACAACACCTATAAAGTTTCTTATAGAAATTTTGAAAAATAATAATATTAAATCAAAATTAATATACATCTCAACAGATTATGTTTTTGATGGATTAAAAGGATCGTATTTAACAAGTGACAATTGTAATCCACTAACTAACTATGGAAAATCGAAGCTTAAAGCAGAAATGTTTTTAATTGAGTCAGATATTACTTTTTTGATTATGAGAACATCTGCCGTTCTTATAAATGGAAAAGGATTTTTAGGCTGGCTAAAAAGCGAATTCGAAAAAAATAATAAGTTTTCACTATTTGAAAATACATATTTTTCACCAATACCAATTGAAATATTAAATAAAGCAGTAGAAATTTATATTTTAAAAAATGATTGGAAAAAAAACATTATACACATATCTGGACCGAGATTAACAAGGTTTGATTTTGGAAAATACTTTGCAAATTTTATGGGTTACGATAAAACTCTATTAATAAAAGATAAAGCAAACTTTACAAATAGTACATTTCAAAGAGATATTTCTCTTGTCCCAGATGAGTCAATCCGATTTTTATCAATTAATAGCTGGGAAAATCTTTTTAAATATTTATAATGATTAAATTTAAAGATCGCTACTTTACTGCATCAGACTCAAGGGGTTCAATTGAAGGGTTAATAGACTTTGGTCCTTGGCATGAAATAAATTACATTACCTCTCGCTCAGATATAAAAAGGGGAAATCACTATCACAAAAAAACCTTAGAAGCATTTTTTATAATTTCTGGTAAAATTATGATATCTCTTCAACAAATTTCAAATAATAAGTTAAAAGGTAAAATTGAAACTCATATTGTTAGTAAAGGTCAGTTTTTTATTATTAGCCCTTATACTTTTCATGTTTTTGAAGTTATTGAAAATGCCGAATGGTTAAATTTTTTATCTTTAAAAATGACTAAAAAATCTCCTGACATACATAGATTAATGAAAAAAAATGACGATTAACCACCAACAAATCCCCAAAAAAATACTTTTCTTTCCCGATTTAATTAATAGCGAAGATTCCGGAGCTAGGTCTGCCAGATCAACATTAAAAAATTTAATCGATTTAGGCTTTGAAGTCGCAGTTTTCGCAACAGATGTTGAAAAATCAAATAATTATTTTCAATATGATAGTTGTAAATTATATAAGATTGAATCAAAAATGTCAGCGGTGTCACATTTTTGGGATATTAAGTTATTACAACAATTTAAAAAAATAATTTCAGAATTTCGGCCAGATTTTTTTTTCATGGCTGGTTCAATTCAAAAGCCAAGTATTTTAGCCTCATTTGCAAGAAAAGCGGGTATAAAAAATATCTTTCTTTTTTATATTAATGATTACTATTGCGCAAAGACATACGCTGGTTTAAATAATGGTCCATGTTTTAAATGCATTGACTTAGGGTTATCGCAGGCATTAAATAATAATTGTATTAAACGTGACCCAAAGCTAATTAATTTTTATAAAAGCTTATTGGTAATGAAAAGATTACAATTTGAAATGAAAAATAGTTACAAAGTTCTTGGTTATACTAAAGATCAAATAGATATTTATAAGCGAATCGGAATAACAAACAATAAATGTTCAATAATTAATTATCAATTTGATCCTAACGAACTTAATAATATCAATACAAAAGAGGGTGATTATTTTTTAATTATTGGCCAACCTATACTTGAGAAGGGCTGGCATACTTTATCAGAAATTATTACTAATTGTAAGTCAGATATTAAAATAAAAATCATTTTTAAAAATTTAGAAGTTGAAAATAATATTATTAAAAAATATAAATTAGAAAAGCACATATTAAATGGTACTATTACAACCTTACGAAATATTACTGAAAGATATGAAATTATTAAATACATTGCGGAATCTAAAGGGATGATAATTCCATCCTATTACCCTACAACCGGAGAGTTTGTATTGTTAGAATCTTTAGTTCTTGGCAAACCCGTTCTAGTTTTTAATGCTGGTGCTCATAAAGAATTAATAATACATGAAAAGAATGGAATGGTAGCAGAAATTGGTGATTTTAATAACTTTGCTTCGAATATAGATCGAATTAATACTGATTCGAATTTATTAAAAAATATCTCGTCAAATGCTCGAGAAGCTGCAAAAAAAATATTCTCTCAGAGTAATAATGTGAAATTATTAAATGTGTTTAAATAAAAATTGAAACAAACACAAACTTTAGGAACTAAGAAATCCGTTTCTAGTATATTTGAAATATTAAAATATTTCTTCTTTACTTTAATAATATTTTGGTTTAATATTTATTGTTTGGTTCCCAAAAATAGTTCTAGATTAATAACAGCAATTTCATGTTCCGTTGCCGGATTAATAGCACTAACATTTCTCTCAGTTATTTGTGTAAAAAAAAATATTTTCCAAAAAAATTTAATAATCATTATTTTAATTGCGTATTTAATTAGGGTAATTTTTGGATTCTCACATTATTTAATCTCAATTGATAATACCTACTTTAATGGTTATTCTAGTTTTGCTTACCTATGGGACTACGAATGGTTATCATCTTCAATGATTGACGTCAGTGATTATTGGAATAATAATGGTTTTGGAACATTTTCGCCTGATTTTTTGCTTTCTAATAAGAATCCAATTATTACAGCTTATATAACTTTAATTTATTTTCTTGGCGATAACAATCATTTTTTAAATATCGTAATAGTTAATTCATTTCATAACGTATTAGTTGCAATTTTGGTTTCAAGTATTTGTCACAATTTAAATATCACAAACAAATCGAGTACGGTTTTATTAATTTGTTTATTTCAGCCTTTGGGATTCGCTAGTGATATATTTTGGCGTGATTCAGTTGGACAATTTTTTGTTATAGTTTCTATCTCACTATTATTTGATGCCAAAATTAATCTTAAAGGATTGCTATTATTATTACCTTCTTTCTTTTTAACTTTTATACATCGGACAGCTTATATTAT
>CAIYSA010000040.1 GCA_903928655.1 uncultured Bacteroidota bacterium | reverse complement strand
TTTGGAGAAAGTGGAACACCAGATCAATTAATGACAAAATATGGTTTAGATACCATTAATATTATTGAGGCTGCTCAAAAAGTAATGGCTAGAAAATAAAATATTAAGATTAAATATACCTTGCCACATAAATAATATTAGAAGTTAATTTTGTATTATCTATAACTTCTACTTGCAATTGAGGAAAACGTTTAAGCGTATTTTTAATAGTAGTTCCACTTACAAAATGTAAACCATCTGTTTTTGTCTTATTAAAACCAAAAACCTTAGTACTCATAAATTCTGTGTACCAGGTGCCTTTTTGGCGACTAGTAATATCTTTATCAGCATCTCTAATTAACAATACTCCGCCTTTATTTAATTTAGAAACGCAATTTTCTATTACTTGTATTTGCTGTTCTTCTTTTAAATAATGTAATACATCACTTATAATAAAACCATCAGCAAAAGGCATTTCGTAAGTGGTTACATCTCCAACTGCAAAAGATAAATTATCTGTTTTACTAACACAATTAGTTGCCACCTCAATTTTTTCATCATCAAAATCAATACCTAAAATTAATCGATGTTTACTTTTAAACATTAACATATAAGCTAAAAATCCATAACCACAACCAACGTCTACAATTTTACCAACCTTTGGCATTAAACCTTCAAATAAAGAATAATTATTTTCGAGTTTTGTTTTAATTCGGCAATACCATTCTAAAACTGGCCCTTTAAAAATATAATTGCTAATTAATAGGGATCTGAAATAATGAACAGTTTCTATTTTTTGCCTTAAAATATCATATTCATTGCGCATATAACGTCCAATGTTTTTAGTTTTTTCTTGGTATGTATTTCCAAAAACATCACTACCGCATTTAATACGTTCTAAAATTTTTACAGTCAATTCTCCATCCTTAATTAAAAAATCATTTTTAGAAACAACGTCACCAGCCCCATGAATTAAAATAGGTAAAATATCTAAATTTAGTTGCTCGGCTAATAAAAATGCACCTTTATGAAAACGTAAAATCTCACCATCTAAACTTCTTGTTCCTTCAGGATAGATTAAAATAGAATATCCTTCTTTAACAAGAGTCTTTAATTTATCAATACTATTTTCATAGCCCTCAGAAGTAGGATAATAATCAGCCATTCTTACAATTCTACCATAAAAAATAGAATTATAAACCCAATCGTTCGTGAAAACAATAATTTTAGGGTTTAATTGTAAATTTAAAGCCAAATCAATATGAGATTGATGATTAGCAACAATAATTGCAGGTGTTTTAAACGTTTCGTTATGAGAATTTATTATTGATTTTTTTGTATTAATAAAACAACTCAAAGAAAAACGAAAGGCATACATAATTATATAATGAAATAATAATTTACGTTTTGATTTTTTGAGAGGAAAAATTGAAAATAAAATAATTCCACATAGTGTTATAAAAAGAGAACCAATTAAAAAAACAATAAAACCAAGAGTAGTAATAGATAAATATTTTATAGTATAGGGATGTAAACCTCTTTTTTTGCGGTTTAATATCAGCCAATTAACTAACAATGGTTGAACTATAAATGAAATAAATACAACACTAATCATACCTATAATTGCGATTAAAGCAATAGATTGTAAAGCTGGATGTTTTGCAAAAACCATAACTCCAATGCCAATAATTGTAATTAATGCTGAAAGTAAAATAGATGATTTAAATGAGTTAAGACTTTTTTTACCCGTTTTATAATCATTTAATAATCCATCCATTATAAAAATACTATAGTCGTCTCCCAAACCAAAAATAAAAGTAGAGATGATAATATTGATGATATTAAACTTCATACCAATTAAGCCCATTATACCTAATATCCAAAGCCAACTAACAAACATGGGTAAAAAATTAATAATTGCTAATTCAATCCTTCCATGATTTAAAAGCATAAACCCAAAAACCAAAAGGGCCGTAATCATTAAGATAGTATTGAAATCTGAACTAATAACCTCAACAAATTTTGATGTCAAATTTTGTTTATCAAAAACTGTAATATTTGGATTGTCAGCAAATGCTTCATAAATTAAATGACGATTTGCAGCATCCACTTTAATGTGATTAATGATAGATGGTTTGCCATTTACATTTCCAATCCATTCTTTAAACACTAATTGTTTTAATGTGTCCGAATCGGCTTTAGACAAAGCAATTGGCGGATTATCTAATACATTATAAAAAGATTGAAATGCAGTTTCTCTAAATTTATATTTTAAACCTAAAGTCTTTAAATGGAATTTTATTGAATCTTTTTTTTGTTTTGTGAAAAAATTACTCCAACGCTTAATACGGATTTGTTGCTCATTTTCAGAAATAAATAAGCTATTGATTGAAGAAAACTTTTTTATTGTTCCTTCAGTTTTAAATTTCATTAATACTTCTGAAACTTTTTTATTAACTTCTAAAGCATCACTTAAATTTTCACCATTACTAAACACATAAACTGAACGAGCTGCAAAATTGTTGACTTCATCCAAATGTTTTTCGGCAAGTCGAGTTTTATTAGTCATAAAACTCATTTTATTCATATCGCTTTCAAAACCTACATTGCCAGCAAAACAAGCAAAAACCATAGTTACTATAAATGCTGAAACAACAATGACTTTATTTTCATCAAATTTATAGGCCGTAATTTTATCAATAAAAGAAGGGCTATGTGGTTCTAATTCATCAAGATTTTTTTTATTTTTCCGTAAACCAAATGCTAATAAATGTGGCAAAACGATAATTGAAAATAACATTGCACCAATCAAAGAAAATGCAGCAAACAAACCAAAATCATGCAAGGCCTGAGACTTAGCAAACAATAAACTCAAAAATGCACCAACGGTTGTTGTACAACCAATTAGCATTGGCATAGTTAAATCTTTTAAAACCGTACTTATATTTTTATGATGTTTGTAATGCGTAAAAAAATGCAGTGAATAATTTATAGCAATTCCTAAAACAACAGCTCCGGCCGCAATAGCAATAGCTGAAACAACGCCTTTAAATAAAAATAAAAATGCTAAAGAAAATAAAACGCCAAAACCAACTGGCAACATAATGAAAAGCGTTACCGAAATATTACGAAAATAAAGTCCCAACAATAATGCAATTGATATAATTGCAATTGTCAATGTGAGCATGGTATCTTTTTGCAATTGTGTTGCATTACCAGATGCTACAACACATGCTCCAAAGTTTTCGATTAATACAGATTTACTGGTTAATGCAGTTGACAAACTATCCACCATTTCTATTAAATGCTTATTGGCTTTTGTTTGATTAGGAAGATTTTTTGGGGTAATAAAAATAAACGTATGCAGATGATCTTTAGTTACAATATGATTATTGTAGGTTTCAAAATTATCATCCAATTGAATGGCTTGTAATTTTTTTAAAGCAATCGGTGTAAAATTTAAAGGATCTCGAGTAATATATTTCCCTAAAACCATACCAGATGGGGAAAGTAGAACATCGTAATTTTTTTTAAGTGTAGCATCAATACTGTCTTTCAATATTAAATTTGAAACCCTAGCATAATCTTGTTCTTCTAAAAACAGTGGTAGATTTTGATAAAACAAATCATAAATCTGCCCTATTCTATCATCCGAGATTTTAAAAATAATATCATTGTAATCGGAACTCGTTAATTTTGGAATTAGGGCTTCATAAAACGCATCACTTTTTTCTATTAAACTATCAATTGAATTCGGTTTATTTACTGTAAAATGAAGAACTAATTTATCTTTTGATTTTAAATT
>CAIYSA010000039.1 GCA_903928655.1 uncultured Bacteroidota bacterium | reverse complement strand
ATGATGGTAGAAGATTTAGAGATTGGACATTATGGGAACCTATTCCATTAAACTATAATGATCATACTCAAACTAAAAATATGTATGTATCAGGAACTTATTTTTGTGCAAAAAAACAATTTATGTTAAAATATCCATTAGATGAAAAATTAGGCTGGAATAATTGTGAAGATCTTGTTTGGTCATTTATGATTAGAGATTTTTGGAATTATAAATGCAATCCAAAATCTATTGTTAAATGTTTAAAGCATAAAGAAGATCATACTTTCTGCACTCACCCCACAGAATATAAAGAATAGCTATCTATATAATCACTACATATTCCGGAACAAATATTTAATTGTTCTTTTGTATATAAATTTTCAGGAAGAACTGCTATACAATCTTTTATTAAGGCTTTTCCAGGATATACCCAAATATAATTTTTAGAAGTAATTGTGTAATCATCATTTTGATGCCAAAAACAATGTATATTTTTTGAAAGAAGATAATATAAAACTTCTACATTCTTAGCATGTGCCCAAATACTATCATTAAAAAAATCTAATTCTATTTTTGTTTTAGGATAATCATGTCCTAAATATAGAACTGAATCTATTAACCAAACATCAACTTCTACATCTATATTTAGATTTTTTATATGATTGGGATTATTTTCAAGAAGGTCATCTTTACCATATAAATTTCCTCTATGTGATATTAATTTTATATTACTCATTTAATGTTATATTATATATCAAGAGGAACAAATGGATTGGACATTTGGAATAATAACTGGTGGCGGACAAGAGCATTTTATAAATACAATAATAACATCTATAGAAAATCAAAATATAGAGAAAGATAAATATGAAATATTAATCGTTGGTAATTGCAATGTTAAAAGAAATAATACTACGGTAATTTCTTTTAATGAATCAATAAAACCAATGTGGGTAACAAAAAAGAAAAATATAATAACTGAAAAATCAAAATTTGAAAATGTAGTATATTTACATGATTATATTTCTTTTGAACCTAATTGGTATTCTAATTTTGTTAATTTTGGTGAAGATTGGGATGTCTGTATGAATAGAATTAAAAATACAGATAATTCAAGATTTAGAGATTGGTTGTTATGGCTTCCGAAATTATTTCCATATGAAGATCATTCAAAAATCAAAGAAATGTATATATCTGGAGCTTATTTTTGTGCTAAAAAACAATTTATGTTAAAATATCCACTTGATGAAACTTTAATTTGGGGGCAAGGAGAAGATGTTGAATGGTCTTTAAGAAGCAGAGAAGTTTGGAATTATAAATGTAATCCAAAATCTGAAGTAAAACTACTTAGACATAAATATATAGATCCAAATCATCAATAAAGGAATTTAATGTATAAAAAATATGAAGAACTTGAAAAGATAAATATTGATAAAAAAATTAATAGTGTAGTAGAATATGTTGGAGACAACATTGCGGGAAACTGGGATCCTGTTATGAATAATGTTAGAAGACATGTTTGTTTTTTTCTTAGTATGATTGCTAAAAAACATGATTTATCTAATATAAAAACAATATTAGATATAGGTTCATTAAACGGAGCTGAAAGTGTGTTTTTTGCACAATTATTACCAAATTGCACAGTTCATTCTTTTGATGCTAATCCTAATGCTTGTAAAAGTATAAAAGATAATCAAAAAAAATATCCCAATTTATTTTGCCATAATTTAGCTATATCTAATATAGAAGATAATGTTGATTTTTATTTAACAGCGGAAAATATTGGGGCTTCTTCTTTATTAAAACCAATGTTAGGAACTGGTTATGTTGGAAATTCTTGTTCTAAAATTAAAGTAAAATGTACTACAGTAGAAAAATTTTGTAAAGAAAATAATATATCAAATATTGATTTAATATGGATGGACCTTCAGGGCAATGAATTAAACGCTCTAAAGGGTATTGGTAATTTATTAAATAATGTAAAAGGCATTTGTAGCGAAGTTGGCTTAATTCCTTATTACGAAGGACATTCTTTATACAATGAAATCTATAATTATTTAAAAACTTTTGGATTTGAAAGAGATTTTACACCAATTCCATTTGAGCATAATTGCGGCGCTTTTGAAGATGATATGATTTTTATCAAATAAAATGATACACTATATTAGGAAAACTTTAGCAGATAAATATATAACCGGAGAAGGTATTGAAATCGGAGCTCTTCACGGAAAATTACAAACAAATGCTACAGTTAAATATATTGATAAATGTAAATTATCTGAACTTAGAATAATATATCCACAATTAATAAATTGCGAAATAATAGATCCAGATATTATTGATGATGGAGAATTTTTATATACTATAAAAGATCATTCTCAAGATTTTGTTATAGCCAATCATTTAATAGAGCATTTTGAAAATACATTTATAGGTTTAGAAAACCTACTTAGAGCATTAAAACCTAATGGTATTTTATTTCTAGCGATTCCAGATAAAAGATTTACATTTGATATAAACAGACCAATTACAGAATTAGATCATTTAATTTATGAATATAAAAACGGTCCAGAATTTTATAGAGAATCACATTATAAAGAATGGGTTGAAAAAACTAATCAAAATACACCTGATCAATATCAATATTTAATTAATACAAAATATTCTATACATTTTCATGTATGGGAACATAAAGATATGTTAGATTTTTTAAATTAT
>CAIYSA010000038.1 GCA_903928655.1 uncultured Bacteroidota bacterium | reverse complement strand
TTTGCACCTTCATTATTATCTTGCTTAAAAGCCAATGCAACCCCTAACTCAAACATCACATTAGGATTTAATTCAGTAATATCAAATATTATAAAATTAGATTTTAAAATTCTATCTCTAATATTAAAAAATATAAAACTGCCAGCACTTGCTCTTAATTTGGTGTAAAATATCTTGACTAAGTTACTGTTAATATGATCCTTAAGCCTTGACTTAACTTGGTTAATTAGAGCTAAAATCATGACTCTAGAATAATCATTTTTTTCTTTCCCTTTATTAGTTTCAGTAGACCAATTATAGGCACCTACTATTTTAATTGTTTTCATAAATCTATTTATTGAGAATTATCTCCAAAAAATGTTAGTATAAGTTACTGACTTTGGCTGATTTTTTGCTATCTCAATAGCGACTTCCCTATAGCTGTTAATGCGTATTTTATCTAATTCGTAATTTCGAGATGATTGTTTTTCCTGTAGAATTACATCACGCTGCGATTGATTTTCCCTATAGGTATCATCCCGCTTTCCTTTTTCCTCTGCTATTCTTAGTTGTTCTTTTTGCATTACAATTTTATCGGCATATTGTTTCATTTTAAACTGCCATCTTGCTTTTTCATCGGCTTTAAGTTTTGCACCGATTACTTTTATAAAAGCAGTAACATCTTTTTGGCAATTTGCCATAGGGTTTATTGCACTCAATATATCCCCTGCCTTTTCTGCTCCATTTGGTGTTTGTGCAGCTGTCCATGTTACTTTGGCCTCATTAAACTTTACTTTGCAATCGGCATCTATTTTTTGTTGGTAAATTTGAGTAAGAGTATCAAGGCATTTAAAATAGCAATCTTTACAAACATCTGGAACTAGTGATAATTGGTAAATTGCTTCATCATACTTTTCCTGCTTTACTAATGTTTGAGCATCTTTGATAATGAAATCACAGTTGGTACTGTAATAATTAATTATTTTCATTTTTCCTTCTTCTAAAAAAGCTAGCACTTCTTTATTTTTAGGGTTAATAGTTTTTAAGGCATCTATAAATGCTTTGTTTTCATTTGTGCCAACTCCTTTCAAACTTAATGTTGTATTTGAGAAAATAGTATTAGTAACAGCGTCACCTACAAAAAATGTAATATCAATATTCTGAGCAATCATTTGTGGTGGCCCTGCAATAATGTCTTTAGTGCCTAAATTTACATTTACAGTAATAACAAAACGAGGGTTTGCTTGGCTTCCACCCATACCATTATTACTTGTAATTTGATTTAGCTTGGTTAAGAGCAAGTTTTTTGCTTCTGCTGGTATTGCTATGTTATCAGGCAAATAAGTGTTTAAAACAACTCTCCCAAAGTCATCCAACTTCACTTGCGCATTACTGTTTGTTGCAGAAACAATTAAAAATAATATTACGATAATTTTTTTCATAATGATTTATTTTTCACCCAAAACAAGGATAGCTTCTCCAAGTCCTCGGGTCATTAGTTTAACTTCAAAATTAAAAGGTGTTTCTTTTAAATATTTTTGTAACCCTTTTGAAAATTGACGAGCATCTAATCCATTTTTATTAGTGTCGAATAGTGGTATTCGTACTTGATCGAAACGTATAATATTTTCAGATGCATCAGCCATACTAAACTTTCCTTTTACTGTATTTTTTTGTAGCCATTCATTAATATAGTCAGTAATTTCCTTACCGTCAATCTCGGTTTCCATATTTTTATCCCAACTGTTCCATTTTTTTACCGTTAACAGTATTTCCCTGCCGTTATTAAACATATCATCAAAATGAGATTGCAGTTGTGCGGCAAAAGGATCAATGTTTGCTAAAATTGCATTTTGAAGTAAAACTGGAATAATATCTGTATTATTTGGAGTTCCGTTTCCAGTTGAAGATGCAATACGTTTACTGGTATAAGCATCAAAAGCCTCAAGAATAAAAGAAACCGATTTTCCTTGTTCAGTTTTGTTTACTTTCCACCAAATTTGAATAACAATATCAGCTTTAGCTTTATTCTTTAATTTATCCAGAGGGCTTTCAGAAATGGAAGAACCACTCGCAGTGCTTGTCGTCATATTATCTTCTGCACTGCGCGCTTCAATAGCTTTCAATTCCTGCTCTGCATCTTTCAAAGGAAACCCCCTATCAA
>CAIYSA010000037.1 GCA_903928655.1 uncultured Bacteroidota bacterium | reverse complement strand
ATAATAATTATAAAATTAATATTATTGATACACCTGGTCACGTTGATTTTACGGTTGAAGTTAATCGTTCATTACGTGTATTAGATGGTTTAGTATTCTTGTTTTCTGCAGTTGATGGTGTTGAACCTCAATCTGAAACAAACTGGCGTTTAGCTGATAATTATAATGTTACTCGTTTAGGATTCGTTAATAAAATGGATCGCCAAGGTGCTGACTTTTTAAAAGTTGTTAAACAAACTCGCGAAATTTTAGGTGGTAATGCTGTTCCTCTTCAAATACCAATTGGTTCTGAAGAAAACTTTATTGGTGTAGTTGATTTAATTAACTTCCGTGGTATCGTTTGGAATGAGCATGATAAAGGAATGACTTTTCAAGAAGTTCCAATTCCAACAGATTTATTAGAAGAAGCAACAGAGTGGAGAGAGAAAATGTTAGAAGCTGTTTCTGAATTCGATGACAAAATTATGGAGAAGTTTTTTGATGCTCCAGAAACAATTACTGAAAGAGAAGTTTTAGATGCATTGCGTAAAGCGTGTGTTGCAAATAAAATTGTTCCTATGGTTTGTGGTTCATCTTTTAAAAATAAAGGTGTTCAAACTATGTTAGATTTGGTTATGGAATTAATGCCATCTCCAATGGATAAGCCTGAAACTAAAGGAATCAATCCAGATACTGGAGAAGAAGTTAGCCGTAGACCTGACGTTAAAGACCCTTTTACTGCATTAGCATTTAAAATTGCAACTGATCCTTTTGTTGGTCGTTTGTGTTTTTTTCGCGCTTATTCTGGTCGCTTAGATGCTGGTTCATATGTCTTGAATACACGTTCAGGAAACAAAGAACGTATTTCTCGTATTTTTCAAATGCATGCAAACAAGCAAAACCCTGTTGAATTTTTAGAGGCAGGTGATATTGGAGCAGCCGTTGGATTTAAAGATATTAAAACTGGAGATACTTTATGTGATGAGAAACATCCTATAGTATTAGAAGCAATGAATTTCCCTGAGCCTGTAATCGGAATCGCAATTGAGCCTAAAACTCAAGGAGATTTAGATCGTTTAGGAGTGGGTTTACATAAATTAGCTGAAGAAGATCCTACATTCCGTGTTCACACAGATGAAGATTCTGGACAAACAATTATTTCAGGAATGGGTGAGTTACACTTAGAAATTATTGTTGACCGTTTAAAGCGTGAGTTTAAGGTTGAAGTTAATCAAGGTGCACCTCAAGTATCTTATAAAGAAGCAATTTCAGGAACTTATGAGCACCGTGAGGTTTACAAAAAACAAACTGGTGGTCGTGGTAAATTTGCTGATATTAAAATTGTATTAAGTCCAGTTGATGAAGATTTCGATAGAGAAAAAGCAAAATCTGATTTACAATTTGTAAATGAAATATCTGGTGGATCAATTCCTCGTGAATTTATTCCTTCAGTAGAAAAAGGATTTAAATCAGCCATGTTAAATGGTGTTTTAGCAGGATATCCTTTAGATAACTTAAAAGTACGTTTAATTGATGGTTCATTCCATGCAGTCGATTCAGATTCTCTTTCTTTTGAAATCTGTGCTCGTTCAGCTTACCGTGAGGCATTAACAAAATGTAAACCAGTATTAATGGAGCCAATCATGAAAGTTGAGGTTTTAACTCCTGAACAAAACATGGGTGATGTTGTAGGTGATTTAAATCGTCGTCGTGGTCAAATTGAAGGAATGGATTCTAAAAATAACTCACAAGTTATTAAGGCTAAAGTTCCTTTGTCAGAAATGTTTGGTTACGTAACTCAATTACGTACATTAACATCTGGTCGTGCTACATCAACAATGGAATTTTCGCATTATGCTGACGCTCCATCTAACGTTGCAGCTGACGTAATTGCAAAAGTAAAAGGTAAAACAGAAAAAGCATAATAAATAGTACTAACCAAAAAAATAAACCGTTCTTTATATGAGCCAAAGAATTAGAATTAAATTAAAATCTTACGATTACAACTTAGTTGATAAATCAGCTGAAAAAATCGTAAAAACAGTTAAATTGACTGGAGCAGTAGTTAATGGTCCAATTCCATTACCAACAAACAAAAGAATATTTACAGTTTTACGTTCGCCACATGTTAATAAAAAAGCTCGTGAGCAATTCCAAGTGTGTGATTATAAACGTCTAATCGATATTTATAGTTCTTCTTCGAAAACAGTTGACGCTTTAATGAAATTAGAGTTACCAAGTGGAGTAGAAGTAGAGATTAAAGTTTAACCCTCTGTTAAGTTTTAAAACATTAAACTCAAAATAAAAATTAATAAAAAGTAAAATAAATAATT
>CAIYSA010000036.1 GCA_903928655.1 uncultured Bacteroidota bacterium | reverse complement strand
TCAGGTAAACCCAAATATCAGGATACATTATGTTATGGCTTAGATGCACGATTACTTTATAACTGCATTTTAAAAAATAAACAAATTGATTTAACGTTATTAAATATGTTTTATCATCATAGTTTAAATAAACAATCCGTTTTTTTTGATAACAATTTTAATTATCATACAGGCAATGAAAACTTAAAACAACAAATTATTTTGAGTATTTCACCAAAAGAAATTCGTGAAGAATGGAAATCTCAGTTAGATTCTTTTAAGACGATAAGATCAAAATATTTGATATATAAAGATTTCTAGGTAATTTTTACATATTTTAACAAGTAAAAAAGACAAAAAAAAACATTGGCACACCTTTTGAAAAACAATACTGATTAAACAATCAAAATCATGTTAGGAATTAAACATATTGGATATTTTACTTTAGGCGGAGTTATTGCTATAGCTTTAACTTCTGCTACCGATTATTTGTCGATAGAAGATGAAATTGAACAAACAATTAATTCTGAAATTGCAAGTAAAGAATTACCGATTAAAAAAAATGAAGCCTTTAAAGAAGGTGAAATTTTGTCGTTTCGTTTACATTATGGCTTAATGGATGCTGGTGCGATTGTAATGGAAGTTAAGCCTGAATTAATTAATGTTTCTGGAAGACAAGTTTACCATATTGTTGGTAACGGTTATACTAAAGGCACATTTGATTGGTTTTTTAAAGTAAGAGATCGCTACGAAACCTTTATTGACAAAGATGCTTTATTGCCTTGGATGTTTGTTAGGAGAGTAAATGAAGGAGGTTATGTTACAAACCAGGATTATAGCTTTAATCATTACACAAACAAAGTTGATGTTGGACATGGTGAAAAAGTGGATGTGCCGGAAGGAACTCAAGATATGATTTCTGCTTTTTACGCTGCCAGAAATTTGGACATTTCAAAAGCCAAAGAAGGTGATGTGTTTACAATTAATAGTATAGTTGATAAAGAAATATGGCCTTTAAAAATAAGATACGTTGGGAAAGAAACTATTACTTGTGATATAGGAACTTTTAGATGTATAAAATTCAGACCCATTGTACAAAAAGGTAGAATATTTAAAAGTGAAGAAGATTTGAATGTTTGGTTAACTGATGACAAAAACCACGTTCCATTGCGTGCACAAGCAAAATTAATGGTAGGTTCAATTAAATTAGATATTGTAGCTGTTAAAAATTTATCTAATCCAACTTCTGAGATTAAGTAAAATTTTTAATAATTTTTCAATTAAGGAATATCAATGTATTTATGAGTTTGTAATGAAATCATCCAACGTGGATTTTGTTTTACATATTCCACTATTAAAGGTGTAATTTCATTACGTTTGCTCCACTCGGGTTGTAAATATAAATAACAATCTTTACTTATTTTATTCGCTTGTTCTTCGGCCCAAATAAAATCGTGTTTATTAAAAACTATTATTTTTAATTCATTTGCGGCTGAGTAATTTTCTTCTTTAGGGAGCATTGTTTTTTTTGGTGATAAACAAATCCAATCCCAATCACCGCTTAAATTATAGGCGCCTGAAGTTTCGATATACGTTTTAATATTTTGCTTTTTTAAAAGAGCAGTTAAATAAGTTAAATTATAAATTAACGGTTCGCCACCGGTAACAACAACAGCGGGTGTTTTACTTTCAATTACATGTTCAATAATAATTTCGGTTGGAGTTAATGGATGTAAACTTGCATCCCAACTTTCCTTTACATCGCACCAATGGCAGCCAACATCACAACCACCAATTCTAATAAAGTAAGATGCTTTTCCTGTATTAAATCCTTCACCTTGTATGGTGTAAAACTCTTCCATTAAAGGAAGTAATTTACCTTCGTTTAATAATTGTTCATTGTCTGAGGTAAGGCTATGTAGTTTGTAACTCAATTTACAGTTTTTAATTATTAGTGTTTCTTTTTAATTTAAAGTGTGTAAGGTAATATTGAGTTTTAATTGCTAACAAATATTAAAAATTAATAACTCAACACTTAAAACTATTATAAACTCCAATAGGTAATTCCTTTTATTTTATTTCGATATAAGCCTTTGATGTCAACAAGCACACCTTTTGTAGATAGTATTGATTTAAAATATGCTTCGTTTAAAGTTTTGTATTCTTTATGATTTACAGCAACAATAACGCCATCATAACCTTTAGCTAATTTATTTAAACCAAAACCATATTCATGTTTTAATTCATCACTATCCGCATGCGGATCAACGATTTCCACCTTCACACCAAATGATTTTAATTCTTTAACGATATCGGCTACTTTACTATTTCTGATATCACTAACGTCTTCTTTAAAGGTAGCACCCATAATTAAAACTTTTGATTTAGAGATATTTTTACCAGCAGCTATAATTTTTTTCACACAATTTTTTGCTACATAAAAGCCCATACTATCATTAACGTATCGTCCACTATTAATAACACGAGCATGATACCCAAGAGATTCTGCTTTATATGTAAGATAATAAGGATCAACACCAATGCAATGGCCGCCAACTAAACCAGGAAAAAATTTCAAAAAATTCCATTTAGTTCCAGCTGCTTCTAAAACATCATAAGTATTTATATTCATTTTATTGAAGATGATAGAAAGCTCATTCATTAAAGAAATATTTACATCACGTTGTGTGTTTTCAATAATTTTAGCTGCTTCTGCAACCTTAATACTTGATGCGCGATGTGTACCAGGTTCTACAATAATCTCGTATGTTTTAGCAATATTATCTAAACTTTCGGCATCACAACCAGAAACTATTTTTAAAATTTTAGTAATTGTATGTTCCTTATCTCCTGGATTAATGCGTTCAGGTGAATACCCTACTTTAAAATCCTTAACAAATTTTATTCCTGATTCACGTTCTAATACTGGAATACAATCATCTTCGGTACAGCCAGGATAAACAGTTGATTCGTAAACAACGTAATCTCCTTTTTTCAAAACTTTACCAACAGTTGATGATGCACCAAGTAATGGTTTTAAATCAGGCAAATTATGTTCATCAATTGGTGTAGGAACAGCAATAATAAAAAATTTAGCTTTCTTTAAATCTTCCAATTTATGAGTAAAAGAAATATCAGAATTTGTAAAATCTTTTTTAGTTAGTTCATTGCTAGGGTCAATTCCTTTATTCATCATATCAACGCGTTTTGCATTAATATCAAAACCAATTACTTTTACTTTTTTAGCAAATGCCAAAGCAATAGGTAAACCAACATAACCAAGTCCAATAACTGCAATAGTTGCTTTTTTATCAACGATATCTTTATATATTCCCATAATTTTTATTTTTAAAACAAAGCGTGAAAAATTTCACAACTATAATTTACTTATGATTTAATTTTTTCAATTAATTCTTTTGGCCTTAGAGCATAAATACGTTCAATTATATCTACTACTTTTAATCCTTCGAGTGCATTTGTTGTTATTTTATTATTTCCTTTAATCGTATCAATTACATTTTCAATAACATTGTGATGATTATTTGCTGAGCCTTTATAAGAACCATAATCATTTGCAGGATTTGTTTGTTCTAAAACTGGCATTGTATAATCTTTAATATTACAAACATCAACCTGATCCATATATTGACCACCAACCTTTATACTTCCTTTACTTCCAACAATTGTTAAAGATGATTCTAAATTTTTATCCCAAACAGCAGTAGAGTAATTTACACTTCCCATTCCTCCATTTACAAAATCAAAACTTACAAATCCACTATCTTCAAAGTCAGTCGAATTTTGGTGATTGAAATCTGCAAATTTTGCTTGAATATTTTTAATATCACCAAATAACCAATACATTATATCAATCCAATGACTAAATTGTGTAAATAAAGTACCTCCATCTAAATCCTGGGTTCCTTTCCAGCCACCAGCTTTATAATAACGATCATCTCTATTCCAATAGCAATTTAACTGAACCATATAAATATCTCCAATTGTTTTGTTGTTTACTATTTCTTTTAACCAAACACTTGGTGGAGAATAACGATTTTGCATAACGCAAAACACCGTTTTATGATGGTGCAATGCCGCATAAATTACTTTTTCACAATCAGCTTTTGTTAATGCCATAGGTTTTTCAACAACAACATGCTTATTTAATTCTAACGCTTTAAGCGAATGATCTGCATGTAAACCATTTGGGGTACAAACATTAATTACATCAATATCTGGGTGTGCATTTAATAATTCATCCATTGATGAATAAAAATTTTCTTCAAGGCCATCTAATCCTAATTTTTCTTTTGGTACAATATCACAAACTGCAACTAATTCACAATCAGGATTACGACGTA
>CAIYSA010000035.1 GCA_903928655.1 uncultured Bacteroidota bacterium | reverse complement strand
TAAGAAAAGGAAATGAGGCCTATAATGGTGGAAAGCCATTGGAAGCTACTAATTATTATTCTAAATCTTTAAAAGAGAAACCTGATTATTTTAAGGCAAATTTCAATTTAGGAGATGCTTTATATAAAACGGCTGAACTTATTAAAGCTGGTAAAATAACTCCTCCCAATAAAAAAATGACTCCAGATTCGGCTGCAAATTTAGTTTACGATCAAGCCGCTCAACAGTTTGAAGTGGTTGCTAAATCTATTTCAAATGCAGACACTATTCAAAGAGCATGGCATAATTATGGAAATTCAAAACTGAAACAAAAGAGTTTTGAAGATGCTATTTTAGGATATAAGAAAGCATTAAAACTAAATCCTAGAGATGAAGACACTCGTTATAATTTAGCGTATGCTCAGCGAGAATTGAAAAAACAGCAAGATCAGCAAAAGAAAAACGAGAAAAAAGACGATAAGAAAAAGGAAGGTGAAAAACCTGAAGATAAAAAAGATAAAGGAGAAAAGGATAAAGAAGATATTAATAATAAAAATGATAAGGATAAGCAAGAAGCTCAACAACCTCAAATGAGCAAAGAGCAAGCTGAAAAAATGTTGAATGCCTTAAAAAATTCTGAAAAGAAAATGCAATCTCTTCGTAAGAAAAAAGGTGATTCTGGTGAGAAGATTAAAGTTGAAAAAGACTGGTAGTGACAAAATTTATATACATATTCTTTATTTTTATTAGTTCTTGGGCTTTAGCACAATCGCCTACATTTATTTCTCAAGTTAGTAAAAATAGAGTAGGTATTGGCGAAATTTTCACCGTTTCATTTACTTTAAATGGAAGCGGTAGTAATTTGGTTTACCCAAACTTTAAAGGATTTGATATTTATTCTGGTCCAAACCAAAGCCAAAGTATAAGTATGGTTAATGGAACCGTTTCTCAATCAACCTCATTATCTTTTTACATTTTGGCAAAAACTGAAGGTAAGTTTACAATTGGTTCAGCAACTATAATGTCTGGTAACCAAAAATTAGAAACTAAACCTATTATAATTGAGGTAGTAAAAGGAAATGCTCAACCGCAGCAACAAAACCCTTCACAAACGCAGCAAGCAAATGGAAATGAAAAAAATCAATATTCTAGTGAATTAAATAATGAAGATGTTTTCGTTAAATCTATTTTAAATAAATCAAAATGCTATAAAGGAGAACAAATTCATTTATCTCATAAAATATATTCACGACACCAAATTATTGATTTTGGACCTAAATTTCTCGCTAAATCGTTTGATGGTTTTTGGAATCAGGTAGATATAAATAAAACAGGATTTACGATGAATACTGAAACTGTTAACGGGGTTAATTATTATGTTGTTGAAATATATAATACCTATTTATTTCCCCAAAGAACAGGAAATATTATAATAGAACCAGTTGAATTAGAATGTATCGTAAGACAACAAACTAAACGACAACCTCGAAATATAATCGAACAGTTTTTCGGAACCGGAGGTTATGAAGATGTTAGAGTGAAAATTAAATGTAAACCACTTAAAGTTGACGTAATTGATTTACCAACTGAAAACAAACCAGCTGATTTTAATGGTGCTGTTGGTGATTTTAGTTACAAAGTTAGTATTAGTAAAAATGAAGTAAAAGAAAATGATGCTTTTAATTTGAAATTCACAATTAGCGGAACAGGAAATATAAAATTAGCAGAACTTTTAAAATTAAATCTTCCTGAAAGCTTTGAAACGTATGATCCGAAAATCAATGATAACATGAAATCCATAGGAGGTGTAAGTGGAAGTAAAACGTATGATTATTTAATTATTCCTCGCGAAAAGGGTGATTTTGTTTTAAACAATTTAGGATTTAGTTACTTTGATGCGAGTAAAAAGAAATATGTTTCAATACCTGCTCCCGATATTAGTATAAAGGTTTTGCAAGGTGATGGAACAAGTGCACAAATTATTTCGTCGAATAAAAAGGAAGTTAAAGAAACTGAAAATGATTTGCGATATATAAAAACAGGTGATTTAAATCTAAAGCAAACTGATGCAGAATTCTTTTCATCATCTAAACATTATATATTATTAATTATTCCTTTTTTGTTATTTATTACTGGACTTTTGGTTATGAAACAGCATATTAAAGCTAATAGCAATATTCAATTAGTAAAAGAAAGAAAAGCAGCCAAATTAGCTAAAAAGCAATTATCAATAGCTGAAAAACACTTAAAAACAAATAGTAAAGATTT
>CAIYSA010000034.1 GCA_903928655.1 uncultured Bacteroidota bacterium | reverse complement strand
TTTTCGCCGATAATAATAAATTTATTTATTTTATGAAATATTAAATCATCAATAATATCTCTTTTTAAAAGCATAATATCATTATTAATGGCATCGTTCCATTCTCCAATTAATTCAATGATGGCATATTTTTCATCGTAATCAACAAATAAAATTTTTAAATAAAGAGTTTCACTACCCATATCATCCCATTGCGGATGGATGTAATAATTGTAAACGGTATTACTAAATGTGAATTCACTATACTCAGTTCCGTAAAATGGCGATTCCCCGTCCTCTGCTGCAACATATAAATGTTGCCAATTATAAAAAGGTTCAATATCGTGCATGTATTCTTTTATTCTAAAACAATAAGATTGATTATTTTTTCATGCTCAATCTTATTTGGGTAATTATTTTTTTAGTGTACAAAGGAAAATCACCTTGCATCATCCAACCGTAATAGCCAGGTTCTTTTTCAAAAACTTCTTTTACTGTTTTCCCTTTATGCTTTCCAAAATTAAAAATTTCTTCATCATTTTCATTATATACAATTCTTGATGATAAATCAGCTTGTTTAAATCGGGTTGTTAGTTCGCTTAAAACATTCATATCATTTATTACTGGAGAGTAGGCGTTACCTTTATCATCTATAAGCTCTGTATTTTCGTAATGTTTTAGTTGCGCTTTAAAAATTTCATAGGTTGCGACCGTGTCGGCTTCTGCAGAATGCGCATTTTCTAATGGTTTACCACAATAGAATTTATAAGCTGCTGTTAAATTGCGCGGCTCCATGATGTGAAAAATATTTTGCACATCTATTAATTTTCTGTTTTTTAAATCAAAATCAATTTCAGCTCTTAAAAATTCTTCAGCTAAAAGTGGGACATCAAATTTGTTAGAATTAAATCCTGCTAAATCGCAATTAGAAATAAATTGGAAAAGTTGTCCGCCAATTTCTTTAAACGTTGGAGAATCAACTACATCTTTATCATAAATGCCATGTATTTTTGATGTAGCCAAAGGAATAGGAATTGTTGGATTTATTTTCTTAGTTAAAATATCTGTCGAATTATCAATGTTTACTCTAACAATAGAAATCTCAACAATTCTATCTAATCCAATATTAATTCCAGTTGTTTCTAAGTCAAAAAAAGCGAGTGGTTTAGTTAAATTTAAGTTCATTTTTAAAATTATATGTGTTTAGTTTTTCTGATTAGATTTTTGTGTTTATATTTTTGAAGACTTCTTCAAGCGGAAGTAAATTTGTATAGAAACTATTAATTTTATTTATTACACCTTCTACAATTGAATCCGGACAAGATGCACCACTAGTAATGATTATATTTAGGGGTGTATGATTCGGTAAAAAGTTTTTTGTAGTGATGAGTTTTTTATTTGGATAATCAAAATGCTGAATAGTATTGGCATCAATAATTTCTTTTTCAGATGAAATGAAAAAAGTGGTGAATTTTTTTTCACATAATTCAACCAAATGCGAAGTGTTGCTACTATTATAACCTCCAACAACTATTGCTAAATCTGCCTCTACGTTTAGAAGTCCATAAGTTGCATCTTGATTTTCATTCGTGGCATAACATAAGGTATCTCTGGTGTCAGCGAAGTGATTTGAAATAGTTTCCTCGCCATATTTTTTAATCATTACTGTCTTGAAAAAATCTGCTATTTCTTGTGTTTCACTTGCAAGCATAGTTGTTTGATTGATGACACCTATTCTTTCAAAATCAGTTTCTATATTTAACGATTCAGAATATTTGTCTTTAAAATCAATAACGAATTGCTCTTTATTTTTGTTGCCTAAAATATATTCAGCTAATAATTTCGAATCGTTTAAATCCCTTACAACAATTGCCTTACTATGATTGTCACTTCTCGAAAACGTAGCTCGTGTTTCCTCGTGCGAATGCTTACCGTGTATAATAATTGTATAATTTTCTTTGCCAATTGATTCCGATTTCTTCCAAACACGTTCAACAAATGGGCAAGTTGTATTATATTTTTCTGTTTTTATGTTTTTAGATTCTAAGATACATATTATATTTAATGGTGCGCCAAATGCGGGTATAATAACAATATCATCACCTGTTAGCGTATCAAAATTAATTAATTGATTCCCATTTGTATCTTGTAAAAACTGAACACCGCGTTCTATCAAATCATTATTTACATCAGGATTATGAATCATTTGACTTAATAAAAATATTCGTTTACCTTCATTTTCCTCTATTGCTTTAAATGAAATATCTATTGCGTTTTCTACCCCGTAGCAAAACCCGAAATGTCGAGCAATTAAATAACTTATTTTTCCAAAATTTAAAACAGTAGGAGAATTATCTCTTTTACGAGGATCTTGTATTTTACGATATTGCTTTACTTTTGTAATTATCGGACTTCGATAAAAATCTGGAACGTTAAATTTTTTCATCTTTTATTTCAATACTATTTCTTTTATTAATCTGCTTCCTACAAATTTATTTACTTTATTAATTATATCTTCTTTTGCGTAAGCCATTTCATTTCTAACTATTGATGAATCAATTGATATATATAAATGCCCGTTAGTAAAATTTATTTGTGTAGTGTGCTTCGAAATCATTGTTCCAACAATCTTTTCCCAATCATTTCTAATAGCAAAAATACTATATTTCTCATCTAATTTTTCTTCCTTGAAAAGTTGAGAAATGGCATCGCCTAATTTTATTAAATTACTTTGTTTAGCCATGTTGTTTTACGCTTCCGTTGTTTACTAAAAAGATTAAATGTTCAGTATTAGTTTTTATAAATAATTGATTCATTCTTTCAGGATGAGTATCTGTAATAAAAACTTGTCCAAAATTATCACTGCTCACTAATTCAATTAATTTCGTGAACCTTAGTTCATCTAATTTATCATAAATATCGTCAAGTAGCAACAAAGGTTTTGTATTAGTTTTGTCCTTTACAAATTCGAATTGAGCTAATTTAAGTGCTAATAAATAAGATTTTTGCTGACCTTGAGATGCGAATTTTTTTAAACTCGAGTTTAATAATTTAAATTCTAAATCATCCTTATGAGGCCCTGCAGTTGTGTGATGTACTATTTTATCGCGTTCTAAATTTGCAGCCAACACATCTTTAAAATTTATATATTTTGTAGATGGTTGGTAATGAATACTCGCTATTTCGCTGCTTCCACTAATAAACTCATAGTTTTTATTAAAAAGTGGAGTGAATTCTTCTAAAAATAAGTTTCTTTTTTGAATTATTATTTCTCCAAACTGAGATAGTTTATCATCCCAAACCTCTAAACTTAATGCATCAAAATTTCTATTTTCATAAAAATATTTAAGCAAGGCGTTCCTTTGCTGTAGAGCATGGTTATATGAAATTAAGGTTTCAAGATAATGTTTGTCGTATTGTGAGATTATACTGTCAATAAATTTTCGGCGGACTTCACTTCCATCTAATATGAGTTCAATATCCGATGGCGAAATCATTACTAATGGATAAAAACCAATATGTTCTGATAATCTTTCGTATTCCTTTTTGTTGCGTTTAAATTGTTTTTTTTGCCCTCGTTTTATGGCGCAATAAATTTCATCAATTGTATCATTTTTATTTATCCAAGCTTGTATGGCAAAAAATGGCAAATCATGCTGAATGTTTTGACTATCAATTGTATTAAAATAACTTTTGCAAAAAGAGATGTAGTGTATGGCATCAAGAATATTAGTTTTGCCTACACCATTATTACCAACAAAACAATTAAATTTTTGG
>CAIYSA010000033.1 GCA_903928655.1 uncultured Bacteroidota bacterium | reverse complement strand
TGTACTGTTTTTTGTGGCTCTGTTGGTGTAGACAATCTGACTTACATACAGAGGATCTTCGGTTCGAAACTGCGTGCCCCCATAGTATAAAAGAAAGGGTTTCAGCAATTGAAGCCCTTTTATTTTTTAGCAATTTCTAACCAAACAGCCTACTATCTTCTGAATAGCTAAATAAATTATAATTATAATAGGGGTAACTTTATTAAAATAATCCATATGAAAAAGATTCTATTAATATTGGTAATAATAACAGCATTCAATTCGATAGTAAATTCACAAATAATGTCATTGCATTTGTTGAAATACGAAAAATCAATGAATCCATTGTTCAGTAAAAAATCTAAATCAATATTAGTAACTTTTGATAAAAATAGTCTGATAGATTCACCTCAAGTTTATAATTACTTGTTTAAAGTTGATATATCTGATAGAAAATCTGAATTAACTGGGGTTGTTAATGACTTAAATATTAGCGGGGCTGTTACTGCAATAAATAGATATGGAGTTTTAGGGGGTGTTTTAGCATCAAGTTTTAATACAGCTAAACAATTTTCATATAGAAATACAAATGGGTATGTAATATTAGATAGACCAAGTTTTGATTCATTAATTACCTTTTCCGAAAAATTAATAAATATTATTAATGTTATAAAACCGCCTCAAAATTTTAGTAAAAGCTATTTCTATAAAGTAGATAAATTAGAGCTTTCATTAGAAATTGAACAAAGTATTGAAACAGTAACTTACGCTAATGGGGAAACTTCGAAATACAAAATTGATAAAACAATATTTCTAAAAATAGATGAATCTATCTATGTCTTTTCAGAAGATGAGTTTAAAGAACTTTATGACACAACTTTTCTTCCAACTCAAGCACTTTGGAATAATAAATAATTAAAAAGCTTTAATGGAGATAATAAGAATTTAATTTATAGACTTTACCGCACGAATCTGATATTTGTAGATATTATAGATTAAATTTTGAAAACCACTAGAGAAATTTTGACTCCAGGCACCACTAGCATTATTATCTGAATTACTCCAGTAATTACTTTTTGAAAAGCCCCCAATTTCATCTTTCTTTTGATATAAAAAACTAAGTTCCTCCTTAGTTGGTAATCTCCAACCAACTCCTAAGTCAATACAAGATTTTTTTGCATCAGCTAAATTCATTTTTTCAGGGAAATCGAATTGCGAAACTTCTAAATTGCCTACTTTAATTGGCGAACCTACTATAGCATTTATAAAATCATTGCTTATTCTAACAGCACGAACAGAATATACATATTGAAATTCGGGAAATTTACCACTCTCATCAAAATAAAAACTAGGGGGATTTGCGTACCCTAAATCAAGATCGGAAGAGCTCCAATAAGCTTTACGCATATTGAGAGGATATTCATCCTTGTTTAAAAATAAAATTTTTAATTCACTTTCTGTCGGGATTCTCCAACCCTCTCCAAGCCTTGAACAAGCTTTTATTGCAGCCTCCCAATACATCATTTTAGGAAAGTCATTTTGTGCAACTTCTAGTCTCTCAATCCTAATTGATTTGCCAATAATTGGATTAATTGATTTTTCTTGAGAATAGACAAGATTGATAAGATTTAACAATAATAAAACTAAGAGATACTTTTTCATATATAATTATTGTGCTTGAATTTCAATTTCTTGAGTAGTGTAAACTTCTATTAAAGAGCCTATAGGTATATTAGCTTCTTTACCTTTTAAAAGTAGAAAAAAAGGTGACAAGACTAAAGATAACCCTATCGCCGTACCTGATTTATTCTCTCCTTTGACATAGTTATAAACACCTGAAATCGGAATATTTTGACCATCTATTGCAGTAATGTAATTAAATATTATTTTAAGAGACCCTCCTTTACCTAAACTTCTTGATTTGTCTGAACTCTCGACTTTCCCAGTAACCTTACTATTTTTTTTAATAATTAGCTTATTATTTACTACAAGATTCTCTGCACAAAAAAAATCAATTGATTCACCATCCATTGTAGTATTAGATGATATAATATTTAAAGATTTGAGTATTATAATCGTTCCTTCTTCAACTTTAGTTTTTGTAGATTGCGTATATCCAATTAAAGAAAAGCAAAACATAGGAATAATTAGTATTTTTTTCATATGAATTAATTTTTATGAATTGTTTGGTCAATTCTAATGTTAGGTACAAGAATACCTCCATCAATTCTAGTTAATATGCCATTTTGAAAATAGTAATATCTTAAATTGCCATCCTGAGAGTATCCATATTTATAAACAGTTCTTTCAGGTGTGCTTTCTTCTAATTTTATTTTCATCATGCCGTGATGTTTTAGAAAATATTGCT
>CAIYSA010000032.1 GCA_903928655.1 uncultured Bacteroidota bacterium | reverse complement strand
TTCTCTTTTCCTAATTCTGTTTGGCACGTGTTCCATAACCATTCTGGATAAGACTGTATAATACTTTCATCTGTTAGTGCTTTTTTAGCATCTAATATTTTCTTCTCATCAATATCTTTAAATTCTCTTTCTGGTGGAATAGGAAGATATTTTATAACAAAATGCGCTCCAAGTATTTGCCAAAAATCAGTTGTTGTATTTGCTAAATAGCTTAATAATCTATAATTACGAACAATATCATAAGTAGTTTCAGCAATAAAACGTCTATCTCTTCCTCCAAATTTCGGATTTTCTTTTAACGTTTTTTCAATTACTTTATCGGCATATTTATCTTCAGTAAATATTACATTTAAAGAATTAACAATAGCTTGTAATAAAATACGGTGTGGCTTTGCTACTTGTTTTATAGGTTTTCTTTTCATTTTATTTTTTAATTTACCAACCCAGTTTCAACCCCTTTTCTATAGGCTCTACGATCAATTTCTTTTTTATCTATGTCATAAAAAAACCACAGGCTATCTTGTAAATCCTGCTTGTACCAACCTGTATACTGAATATTTCCATTTGGGAAATAAACAGTTGATTGCCCATCTTTTTTATCATTATCATAAAAACATTCACTCCATTTGATACCATTTTCATAAAATGCTAACCATTGGCCATGACGTTTACCAAATCTAAAAAATCCAGTAAATCGTATAACACCATTTGGATATTTATCTACATAATCTCCTGTATAATCTTTGTCTGGAGGAGCAATTGGAGAGCTGGTAGCATTTAAATTTACCACATTTACTGTATCATCATTTTTCACAATTGCCTCTTCTTTTTTATCAGTTTCATTTTTACAATTTGTAAAAAACAAACCAACAATTAAAAGCGTTATTGAAATTATTACTATCTTTTTCATTATCTTATTTTTTTCGTTCAATTGAATAATTAACTAATTGTATTAAACTTCTTTTAGATTCACTATCAGGAATGCTTTTAAGGCAATCCAATGCTTTAACTTTATAAGTATTCATTACAGATTCGGCATAAGTAATTCCACCTTTTTCGATTACAAAATTAATAACTTCACTTACCTTTTTTGGATCATTGTTATGGTTTTTCACAATATTAATTACTTTTCTTTTTTCGAGCCAAGTACAATTATTTAATGCATAAATTAATGGCAATGTCATTTTTTTCTCTTTAATGTCAATGCCAGTCGGTTTCCCAATAGACGTATCATCACCAAAATCGAACAAATCATCTTTTATTTGAAAGGCAATACCCGTAAAAGTCCCAAAATCAAGAAAAGTCTTTATCAACTCTTTATCTTCACTTACAGAAGCAACACCTGCTGAACAACAAGCTGCAATTAATGTTGCTGTTTTTTTCGTAATAATTTCAAAATAAATTTCTTCAGAGATATCAAGTTTTCGCGCTTTTTCAATTTGAAGTAATTCTCCTTCACTCATTTCTCGAACGGCGTTACTTACAATTTTAAGTAAGTGAAAATCATTGTTATCCAAGGAAAGTAACAAACCACTTGATAATAAAAAATCGCCAATTAAAACGGCTATTTTATTTTTCCAAAGTGCATTTACACTAAAAAAACCACGGCGTTCATTACTATCATCAACCACATCATCATGCACCAAAGTTGCAGTGTGCAATAATTCAATTAAAGATGCAGCCCTATAAGTGCTTTCATTTATTGGAGCTACACATTGAGCACTTAAAAAAACAAACATGGGGCGTATTTGCTTTCCTTTTCGCTTTACAATATACCCGGTAATTTTATCTAATAATGGCACGCTACTTTTCATGGATTGTTTGAATTTAATTTCAAACTCATCCATGTGTTTGTTAATTGGTGCTTTTATCTGATCTACTGGTGAACTCATGTTTTAAAAAGTAGCGTAAATATAAGGTTTTAATATAAAATAGTATAAGGTTTTGTTTGCGTGAAGGATTGAAATGGAAATCCTTTTATTTGTATATCACAAATAAAAGATTGTAGTGAAAAGCCTGACCCAGCCTGCCTCTTTTCGCTAGGGCACACCCTAAAAAAACTATTTAAACACTTGACTTGCAGATTTGTTTTTATTGACTAATTGTCCGCAAGCCGCATCGATATCCTTACCTCTACTTTTACGAACATTTACAATAATAGCTTTGGATTCCAAATGATGAACAAATGCCTCTAAACGCTCAGGCGTGGTTTGTTTGTATTCACCATCATCAATTGGATTATATTCAATAATATTGACTTTGGCAGTTGTTTTTTTACAGAAATCGGCCAATTCTTTTGCATCCTGAATGCCGTCGTTAAAATCTTTAAAAACAATATATTCAAACGTTACTCGTGAACCGGTTTTATGGTGAAAATAATTCAAAGCTTCCTCCAAACTATCTAAAGTATTGGTTTCATTAATGGGCATAATTTGATTTCGTTTTTCATCATTTGCCGCATGAAGTGAAACTGCCAAATTAAATTTGACATTATCATCCCCTAATTTCATTATCATTTTTGCAATACCAGCCGTACTAACCGTAATTCGACTTGGACTCATATTTAATCCGTCTGGAGAAGTAATTCTATCAACCGACCGTATGGTTTCAGCATAATTAAGCAAAGGTTCGCCCATGCCCATATATACAATATTTGTAAGCGGTTGGTTATATTTTGTTTCAGCTAAATTTTTAACTAAAGCAACTTGATCATAAATTTCATCCGCATTTAAATTACGAAGGCGTTTTAATTTACCAGTGGCACAAAAAGCACATGTTAAACTACAACCAACTTGTGATGAAATACAAGCAGTCATTCTTGATTTTGTTGGAATTAAAACACTTTCAACAACATTTCCATCATGTAATTTCATGGCGCATTTTATGGTGCGATCATTACTAACTTGTTGGTCAGAAATTATCACAGCATTAATAACAAAAGTTTCCTTTAACCAATCACGCAATGGTTTTGAAAGATTACTCATATCATCAAACGTATGAGCTGTTTTTTGCCAAAGCCATTCATAAATTTGCTTAGCACGAAATGTTGCTTCACCTTTTTGTTTGAGTAAATCTGTAATTTCAGGCAGAGTTAATGCGCGTATGTCTTTTTTTAATTCCATGTATTAAGTGTAAAGTTAAAGATAAAACCTAATCTTACTGATTATAATTTTGAATATTATTCATCTGCCTTAAAATCGTTTTGTATTCAGTATTATTAGGGTTTAATATACAGGCGGTTTCGATATCTTTTTTTGCTTCATTAAATAGATTAACATTTAAAAAACGTTTTGCTCTATTAAAATAATTAAGATCATTTTTTGGATTTGATGCAATAAGAACATTTAACTTACCTAATTCTTTATTGGTCCATTTCTCAGTAAGGTCTTTTTCTAAATTAGGAGGAATAACATTTGGGCAACATTTTTTTATAGTAATTAAATCAGCCATTGCATTATCCAAATCGCCCAAATTAAAATAAGATAAGCACCTATTTATTACAACAACTTCATGAAAGCCTTCTAATTCGAGTGATTTATTGAAATCTTTAATAGCTTCTGCATATTTATTTATTGCCACGTAGGCATTTGCTCTGTTATTATAAATTTCAGCTTTATTTGGCCTCAACTCAATTGCTTTACTATAAAATGTTATGGCATCATTAAAATTTTTGTTTGCAAATTCATAATCAGCTTTTTGAACTTGAAATAAATAATATTCAGGAGCATCTTTTAAACCAGCTTCGGTAAATGATATTTCTGATTTATAAATATCCATTCTTACAAAAGTTTTTATTCCAAAAACAATTAAAATTAGACCAAAAATATATTTCACATTTTTGGATTCCCAATTTATTCTCAACTGTGAAATAAATAAAAAAATGCCAATTAAGGATGTATACATTCTACTTTCGAGATGCTCACCAGCACTATTAACTGAACCAAACCACGTTGGAATAGCAAGTAAAATAAAGTAAACAAACAAACCAAAAACACCAACGGATTTTGATTTAACGCCAATATAAAACCAAGCAAATACCAATAAAAGCAAACTAACAATACCATAAAAAAGTGTTGAATTTTGAAGTGTTGGAAAAACAGATAAGTTAAATGGAAATAATACTTTTCCT
>CAIYSA010000031.1 GCA_903928655.1 uncultured Bacteroidota bacterium | reverse complement strand
TTTAAATTTTAAAATATTTTAGTTTTCTATTTCTTCAACTGTTTTTTCTCTTTTACCAATCATAATAGCACCAACCAAAGCAGCTAATAAAAGGATGGATGCAATTTCGAAAGGGAATAAAAATTCAGTAAATAAAACCATTCCTAAATTTTTAACTAATCCTATTTGAGAAGAACCACCTTGAACTAATTGCAATTGCTCAGCACCTTTTAATGCACCAACCATTACAAATAATAAAACGCCCCCAATACAACCAGCAATAACACGAGTAACAATGTGCTTTCGAGGTTCGCTTTCAGGATTTAAATTCATGAGCATGATGATGAATAAAAACAAAACCATAATTGCTCCTGCATATACTACAATATGCACTACTGCTAAAAATTGTGCATTTAATAATAAGTAATGACCTGCAATACAAAAGAACGTTAATACTAAATATAAAACGGAGTTAACCGGGTTACGGGTAAAAACAACCATTAATGCAAACATGATTGCCATTAATGATAATACTCCGAAAAGCCATTGTGTAATTGTGTATCCTAACATATTTTAATTTTTATTGTTTTCTTTCCTCGACTTCATTTGAAATGATAAACTGAAACGATCCTTTCAATTTAAAAATCATAATTAATGTTTGTTTCCTTTATTTAATTTATTAGCATCAAATAATTCGTTGTGTTTTAACCCTAATGTTTTTTTGAATTCTAAAACGGCAGCAGATTGACGTTTAGTAACATCAATACGATCATTCATTTTCTCAACCAATTTATCTTTTCCGTAAATAAAATCTTTACGCTCAAATTGTGCATCCACTAAACGATCCGTTAAAAAGATAGCTTCTTTTGGACAAGCCTCTTCGCATAAACCACAAAATATACAACGCAACATATCTATTTCATAAGTAGCTGCATATTTTTCTTCGCGATATAAATTCTCTTCTCCTTTTTTACGTTCTCCACTTGTCATAGTAATAGCTTCAGCTGGACAAGCCACTGCGCACATACCACAAGAAGTACAACGTTCTGCACCATTATCATCACGTTTTAAAACATGCTGACCACGATAAACAGGAGCTATCGGACGTTTTTGTTCAGGATAGTGAATGGTTGGTGGCTTTTTAAATAAGTGACTTGCTGTAATTACCATACCTTTTGCAATAGCAGGTAAATACAAACGCTCTGCAAAACTTTGCACTTTATTTGAAACGACTACTTTTCTATTAGTTAATTGCATCTATTTAAATTTTTAAAACTTAATATTTCCTCTGAAGTATTCAACCAAAACTGTAATTGCTAGGTTCAATAATGATAATGGTAATAATGATTTCCAACCAAGGTTCATTAATTGATCATAACGAAAACGAGGTAATGTCCAACGAATCCACATGAATAAACAAATAAACCCAAATATTTTTGTGATTAAAGCACCAAAACCAATTAATGAAATACAAACTGAACCATCTGCTAAACCAAGCTTAGCGTACAATTCGTGAGCAAATGGGAAATTATATCCTCCAAAATACATGGTTGCAATTACTGCTGAAGAAATAAACATATTGATATATTCCGCAAATAAAAACAAACCTAATTTCATAGAAGAATATTCGGTATGGTAACCACCAACTAATTCAGTTTCACATTCAGGTAAATCAAATGGAGCACGATTCGTTTCTGCTAAAGCACAAATAAAGAATATTAAAAACCCTAGTGGTTGCCATACTATATTTGCCCAACCAGCATCTTGCCCTTCAACAATTTCTTTTAAACTTAACGAACCGCCTGATGAAATAATTAAAGCAATTAAAGCAATACCCATTGGAATTTCGTAACTAATCATTTGTGATGATGCACGAACAGCACCTAGTAAGGCAAACTTATTATTTGATGCCCAACCACCAATCATAATGCCATAAACTCCAATAGAGGCAACTCCTAATAAATAAATTACACCAATATTAATATCAGTAATTTGCATATCATACGTTGTACCATTAATGATGACAGGTTTTGCCCAAGGAATTACAGAACTAGTAATAACAGAAGTAATCATGAATAAACATGGTCCTAAAATAAATAATGAACGGTTAGAAACGTTTGGAATAATTTCTTCTTTCATAAACATTTTTACACCATCTGCAAGTGGTTGTAACAAACCACCCCAACCTGCTCTGCTAGGGCCTTTACGATCTTGTAAAAACGCAGCGAATTTTCTTTCCCATAATGTTGCATAAGCAGCGGCTCCTAAACATAATAGGAAAACTGCCGCGCACATTATTGCTTTGTATATTATAAATGCTGTCATAATTTTAATTAAGGTCTTTTATTAATATCCATGAATCCAAGTGCTTTTTGTTGTTTCATAACTTGCACTTTTAATTCATTTAAGTTAGTATAATGGTTTTGGGAAATCACACTGCTTTTGTGAATTGGTGATGGTCCTTCTATTTTCCAATCAGCTGTATTCTTTTTTTCGAAACGGCATTCGTTACAAATAAATTCGATAGCTTCACCCCACTGATCTTTACGAGCAGTAACACGCAATACTTCTTCACCTTTCATCCATAAGCGAACTTTACCAGAACATTTTTTGCAATCACAACTTGCTTCAACAGGTTTTGTAAACCAAACACGTGATTTAAATCGGAAAGTTTTATCCGTTAATGCGCCTACCGGACAAACATCAATAACGTTACCAGACATTTCATTTTCAATAACATTTTCGATGTAAGTAGAAATCTCTGCCGCATCACCACGATGCATCACACCATGAACTCGATTATCAGTTAATTGATCTGCAACTTTTACACAACGGAAACACATAATGCAACGCGTCATGTGTAACTGAACATATTTACCAATATCAATGCGTTCAAATTCTCTACGAGGAAATTCATAACGGGTTGTAGCTGCACCATGAGAATATCCTAAATCTTGTAAATGACACTCGCCAGCTTGATCGCAAACAGGACAATCTAAAGGGTGATTTATTAATAATAATTCAACAACTCCTTTGCGAGCTTCTAAAATCTCTTTGTTAATAGTGTTTTCTACAACCATTCCTTCCATAACTTCCGTGCGACAACTTGCCACAGGTTTAGGCATTGGTGTAGGATTTGCAGCACTACCTTGCGTTACTTTTACAATACAAGTACGGCAATAACCACCACTCGTTTTTAATTTAGAGTGATAGCACATGGTTGGAGGAGCTACGTCCGGACCAATCATTCGTGCTGCTTCAAGTATAGTGGTACCTTTTGGTACGTCTATTTCTATTCCGTCTATCGTTACTTTCATTCTATTTGTTGAATAATTTATTTAGTTTCTTTAATTATTTAAGCTAAAATTAAAAGGTATCATTATGCTTACTTTAACATATTTATTATTTTGCATGCCAGCATTCCATTTTGGCATTAACATTATTACTCTTTTTGCCTCTTCATCTAAAATTTCATATCCAGATGATTTTGCAATTTCGGGATCAACAATAACACCAGTTTCATCAACTATAAATTTGACAAAAGCTTTACCAGTTAACTTCTTTTTATGTGCTTCTTTCGGATAAATTATATTTGATTTAATGAAATTAAACATCTCATTTTTCCCACCTGGAAACTCAGGCATAACTTCTACTATTATAAATATATCTTCATATTTACTTTTACGTAAATATTTTTTTTCATCATTTTCTAAATAATCTACTACTGAAGAATCTTTTCCGTTATTAAAATATTCTATCCAAACACCAGATTTCTTTCCATTTATGTAATTCCCTTCTGAACCTTTTTTATTACTCTTATAAAAGTAAAAGCACTTCCCATTTTTCACAATTGGATTTATAGAACTCGCTTCAACAATCATTTGAGGTTCTCCACCTAAATAAAAATCTTTTACTAAAAATCCTTTTTCGGTTTTAGAAATTACTCGGTAAAAGTTAGCATACTTTTTAGAGATTTCTTTCCAATTAGAATCAAACCAAGTTGTATCTATAAAGTCAGCTTGTGCGAATGAATGATTCACAAAAAGAAAAATAAATATGCAAGTAATTATTTTCAATTTATGCTTTTACCAATTTGTTTAAACGATCATAATGAGAAATATCCACAAATTTTTTCTTTTGTGCTATTTCAATAAATTCATGTTTGAAGTGACGAATAGCAGCAGCTACAGGCCAAGCCGCAGCTTCTCCTAATGGACAAATTGTTTTACCTTCAATTTTACTTTGTATATCCCATAACAAATCAACATCACTTTCGTTTGCTGTTCCGTTTAAAAACTTTTGTAATATTTTTTCCATCCAACCAGTTCCTTCACGGCAAGGCGAACATTGACCGCAACTTTCGTGATGATAAAAACGAGAGAATGTAAATAAATTTTTTACGATGCTAGTATCTTCATCCATTACAATAAAACCTCCTGAACCTAACATGGTTCCAGTTAAAAATCCACCATCAGCTAAACTTTCGTAAGTCATTAAACGTGGTTCGCCTTTAGCTGTTGTTAGTGCTAAAGCAGCAGGCAAAATTGGAACCGAAGAACCACCAGCAACAATCGCTTTTAATTTTTTTCCGTTACGTATTCCACCACAATATTCTTCGCTAAAAATAAATTCTTCAACGGTAATTCCTAATTCAATTTCATAAACTCCTGGTTTATTAATATGACCTGATGCAGAAATTAATTTTGTACCAGTAGATTTTCCTATGCCAATTTTTGCATATTCTTCGCCACCCATATTTACAATTGGAACAACAGCTGCAATAGTTTCAACATTATTTACAACCGTTGGGCAACCCCATAAACCAGCAACTGCAGGAAACGGTGGCTTTATACGTGGATTACCACGTTTACCTTCTAAAGATTCTAATAAAGCAGTTTCTTCTCCACAAATATATGCTCCTCCTCCAACTTGCACATAACAATCGTGAGAGAAATCAGTACCTAAAATATTTTTACCTAACCAACCTGCAGCGTATGCTTCAGCGATAGCAGCTTCAACAATACGAGCAACATAAAAATATTCACCACGGATGTATATATAAGATGTTTTTGCGCCAAGTGCATAAGAAGACGTAATCATTCCTTCAATTAAAGCATGAGGAATTTTTTCCATCAAATAACGATCTTTAAAAGTACCTGGTTCTGATTCATCAGCATTACAAACTAAATAACGATTAACGCCTTCTGGCTTTGCTAAAAATCCCCATTTCATTCCTGTAGGAAATCCTGCACCGCCACGACCACGCAAACCTGATTTTTTTACTTCATCAGTAACTTGGTCTGGTTGCATTGTTTTTAATGCTTTTTCAACAGAAGCATAACCTCCATTTGCACGATAAACTTCTAACGTATGAATGTTAGGCACTTTGTCGTTATGTATTAATAATTTTCTTCCCATTTTTAATTCTTTTTGTTTTTAGCTTCTCGACTTCGCTCGAAGTGACAAAATATTAAAGTGTATTTTTATAATCTAAGTCTGTGTAACTTTTTAATTTTCCTTCAGCTTTATAATTCTCTAAAAGAGAATCTACTTTTTCGTAAGTTAAATTTTCATGATAACTTGCTCCACATTGTAACATTGGTGCAGTTCCGCAAGAACCTAAACATTCAGCTACTTTTAATGAAAACATTCCATCTTTAGTTGTTTCACCAACCTTAATGTTTAATTTTTTCTCAATATATTTTACAATATCTTCTGCTCCGTTTAACCAGCAAGAACTAGTTTGACAAACTTCTAAAACACATTTACCCATGGGTTTTAAATTGTACATCGAATAAAAAGATGCCACTTCAAAAACTTCAATTGGTTTTATTTTTAAAACTGATGCTACATAATCCATTGTTTCAGGACTTAACCAACCACCAAATTCAGCTTGAGCCACATGTAAAACTGGCAATAAAGCAGATTTTATTTTATCAGCTGGATAGCGTGAAATAATGGTTTGAACAGTTTTCATAGCATCTTCACTAAAAACAGTTTCACTGCGTTTAGCGTTATCAAACTTTTGTGCTCCGTGTACTTGACTACTCATTTCTTATTAGTTTTTAGTGTTGAGTTTTTAGTTCTTAATTTATTAACTCGTTACTATATTTTTTATTTTTTTGTCTATTAAAAACTAAACATTAATCATTTAAAACTTCCTTATGCGTCTAATTCTCCTGCAATCACATTCATACTACTCATTGTTAAGATTGCATCACTTAACATAATTCCTTTTACCATTTCTGGATATGCTTGATAATAAATAAAGCATGGTCTGCGGAAATGTAAACGAAATGGTGTTCTTCCACCATCACTAATTAAATAAAATCCTAACTCACCATTTCCACCTTCTACACAATGGTAAACTTCGCCTTTAGGAATATCGGTTTCGCCCATCACAATTTTAAAGTGATAAATTAAGGCTTCCATGTTATTGTAAACTTGTTCTTTTGGTGGTAAAAAGAAATCAGGTAAATCAGCATGCATAGCACCTTCTGGCATTTTTTTAATTGCCTGTTCAATGATACTTAATGATTGCCACATTTCGTGTTGACGAACCATGAAACGATCATAAGTATCTCCGCTTGTTCCTACAGGAACTGTAAATGTAAAATCTTCATAAGAAGAATATGGATTCATCACACGCACATCATAATCAACACCAGCTGCACGTAAATTTGGTCCAACAAAACTATAGCTCAACGCCATTTCTGCAGTAATTGGTCCGCAGTTAATAGTACGATCCATGAAAATTTTATTACGCTCTAATAAGTTTGCAAACTCTTGTAAACCTTTAGGAAATTCTTTTAAGAATGTATCAATTAAGTCCCATGTTTTTTTGTTCCACTCTTGGTCAAAACCTCCAATACGTCCGATATTAGTAGTTAAACGAGCACCACAAATTTCTTCAAAAATTTCGTAAATTTTTTCTCTCCATTGAAAAATGTATAAGAAACCCGTCATTGCACCAGTATCAACACCAATTACCGAATTACAAATAATATGATCTGCAATACGCGATAATTCCATAATGATAACACGATGGTATTCGGCACGTTTAGGAATTTTAGCACCTAATAATTTTTCAACTGTCATATACCAACCCATGTTATTTATTGGTGAAGAGCAGTAATTTAAACGATCTGTTATTGGTGTAATTTGCGCGTAAGGACGGTGTTCAGCTAATTTTTCAAAGGCACGATGAATATATCCTATTGTTGGAGTAGCTTCTTTGATAATTTCACCATCCATTTTTAATACATTTTGAAAAATACCATGTGTTGCCGGATGTGTTGGCCCAAGGTTAAGAATAGAATATTCTTTTTCTTCAAAAACTTCTTTGTTTATACTTTCTTGTTTACTCATTAGTCAATTAGTTTTTTAACGTCCAAACATGCTATCATTCTTATCTGTTCTTGATTGATCTTCCAATGGATATTCTTTTCTCATTGGAAAAATATCCATCTCATCCATATTTAAAATACGTTTTAAGTTAGGATGTCCTTTGAATTTAACTCCAAAAAAATCATACGTTTCGCGTTCCATCCAATTTGCTGCAGGCCATAAATCGGTAGCTGTAGCAATTTCAGGCTTATTAATATCAAAAAATGTTTTAACACGAATCCGGAAATTTTTCGGCATATTATGTAAGTGATAAATAACACCTAACTGTTTTTCATCAGCAGTTTGCATGCCACATAAATCAGTTAAGAAATGAAAATTTAATTCTTCATCTTCTTTCAAAAATTTAAGAACATCATGTATTCTATCTTTTTGAATTGTAAAAACAGGAAAATCATAAAGCATTTCAGCAGATTCAATATCTCCATGAAAATGTTCTTTTAATTTTTCGTTTACTTTATTTAATAATTCTTCCATTGTAAGGTTTAGTTTATTCTATTCCGTATGAATTTAACATGTTTTTATACTCCTCTGATTCTCTTCTTCTGAAAGATTCATTTTGACACATTTCTTGTATTTTTAAAACGCCTTCTAAAATTTGTTCGGGACGCGGAGGACAACCTGGCACGTATACATCTACAGGAATAATTTTATCAATACCTTGTAAAACGCTATAAGTATCAAAAATGCCACCGCTACTTGCGCAAGCACCAACAGATAAAACCCAACGAGGCTCAGCCATTTGTTCGTAAACCTGACGTAAGATTGGTCCCATTTTTTTTGAAATAGTTCCCATAACCATCAGCATATCTGCTTGGCGAGGTGAAAAACTTAAACGCTCTGAACCAAAACGACCTAAATCATAATGACTAGCCATTGTTGCCATAAACTCAATACCACAACAAGATGTTGCAAATGGTAAAGGCCATAATGAATTTTTACGAGCCATTCCAACTACGTCTTCTAACTTTGTTGCGAAAAAACCGGGCCCTTCAAGTCCATCAGGACTTTTAGCGATTTCTACTTTGGTACGTTTTGTAATTTCCTTCATACTTCGTATAGTTTTAAGTTTTAAATGTTTAGTTCTTAATAAAGTTAAAATCTAAACTATGTTCTGGTATTTAAAATCTTTCTATTTATTTTGTCTTTTTTTATTAAAAACTAATAACTCAACATTAATAATTCTTTTACTCTTCCCAGTTTAATGCTTTTTTGGACAACATGTAGTAGAATCCAATCAGTAATAAAATAATAAAAGAAAATACTTCAATTACACCAGTCATGCCCAATTCTTTAAAATTAACGGCCCATGGATACATGAAAATAACCTCAATATCAAACAACACAAATAAAATAGCAACTAAAAAATATTTAATAGCAAATGGTAAGCGTGCATTTCCTTGAGCTTCTATTCCACATTCAAAAGAATCTAATTTAATTTTTGTTTTACGTTTTGGGCCTAACCAATGAGACGCTATCATAGTGGTAATAACAAAACCAAGAGCAACAAGAAACATTAAAACAATTGGTAAATAATCTAAGGGTGTTGGTGTAGATTGCATAGTCTATTCTTAAATATTGAATGGTAAGATTAACTATTTTAAACCAAAACATCAAATATAATATTCAATATTTTTAAGGCATAATTGTTTAAAAATAAAGGGCGTTTATTTAGTCCTTTTCTTAACGTTTATTTAACAAAAAAAGAATAATGAAATTAAATGTCAAATTAATGGGCTATTTTAATCAATAAAGCGATTTTCAAAATTTGTGTTAAAAAAAAGACTCATTTGTTTCCAAATGAGTCTTTTTTTATAGAAATAATATTAAATTTTATTTTGGTTGAATTGCTTCTAATGTGATGTCTATTATCACATCTTCGCCTAAACCACCACCTTCGCCAATTCCAAATTGAGTACGTTTAATTATTGTTTCACCATCAAAGCCAATAACATTTGCAGGCATTTCTTTTCCAGTTGACCAGTCGGAACCATCTTTTGTTCCAACATAATTAAAATTTAAATCAACAGCTTTAGTAACTCCTTTTAGTGTTAATTTACCTTTAGCAGTATAAGCATATTTTCCACCTTCATTTTTAACTATTTCGGAAGATTCGAAAATAGCTTTGCTATGTTTTGCAACATCAAAAAACTCAGGCTTGTTTTTTAAATGATCATCACGCATACTGCTTTGAGTATTAATAGATTTCATATCTAATCTAATATAGATTTTAGAACCCGTAGCGTTATCTATATTAACATAACCACTATCAACATTAATACTTCCTTTTGTATTACTGATAATGTGTTTAATGCTAAAACCAACAGATGAATGAGTACCATCAACCATATAATTACCTTTTACTTCAGCAATATCTTTTACGTTAGCAGTCATAATACTATCACATTGTGCTTTACTTGAGCAAGTATATTCTTGACCGTTAATGTTACATTTAATAACTTCAACAGTTGTCATTTCATTTGAGCAACATGCTTTAGAACTTGAACCACCAATACCAACAATATATGGAGCAATCACTAAAGAAACAATTGACATTAATTTAATTAAGATATTCATTGAAGGACCAGAAGTATCTTTGAAAGGATCTCCAACAGTATCGCCAGTTACAGAAGCTTTATGTGGTTCAGACTTTTTGTAAAACATTTCGCCATTAATTAAAACACCTTTTTCGAATGATTTTTTAGCGTTATCCCAAGCACCACCAGCGTTAGATTGAAAAATACCCATTAACACACCAGATACAGTTACACCAGCTAAAACACCACCTAATACTTCTGGCCCGAAAACGAAACCTACAAGAATTGGAGTAATTAATGCAATAGCACCAGGCAACATCATTTCGCGAATAGAGGCTTTAGTAGAAATAGCTACACATTTATCATATTCAGGTTTTGCAGTGTATTCCATAATTCCTGGAATTTCGCGAAACTGACGACGAACTTCTTGAACCATGTCCATTGCAGCTTTACCAACTGCTTGTATACATAATGCAGAGAAAATAAATGGAATCATACCACCAACAAATAAACCAGCTAAAACCGGAGCTTTGTAAATATCAATTGCATCAATACCTGCAATACCAACAAAGGCAGCAAATAATGCTAACGACGTTAAAGCAGCAGAGGCAATAGCAAATCCTTTTCCTGTAGCAGCAGTTGTGTTACCAACAGCATCTAAATTATCAGTACGCTCACGAACTTCAGGAGGTAATTGACTCATTTCAGCAATACCACCAGCGTTATCAGCTATTGGTCCAAAAGCATCAATTGCTAATTGCATAGCTGTTGTTGCCATCATACCTGCAGCAGCAATAGCCACACCATATAAACCAGCACAGTAATATGAACCCATAATACCAGCAGCTAAAGTTAAAATAGGAATAACAGTAGATTTCATACCAACTGCTAAACCACCAATAATATTAGTAGCATGCCCTGTAGAAGATTGTTGAATGATAGACATAACTGGAGGTTTACCCATTGCTGTGTAATACTCAGTTACAATACTCATAACAGCACCAACTACGGTGCCAACTAAAATAGCACCAAATACACCCATTTTAGTAAACACTACACCACGCAAAGAAATGTCACCTGCTGGCAACATATACATTACAATAAAATAAGAAGCTATGACTGTTAAAGCCATTGAAGCCCAGTTGCCCAAATTTAAAGCCATTTGAACATTTGATTTGTCATCTTTAATACGCACAAACCAAGTACCAACAATAGAGAATAAAATACCTAAACCACAAATTACCATTGGTAATAAAACTGGAGAGAATCCATTAAAACCATCTGTATAAATACCGTTTACTTTTTCAATAATGATTTCTTGACCTAATACCATTGTAGCTAAAATAGTTGCTACATAAGAACCAAATAAATCAGCACCCATACCAGCTACATCACCAACGTTATCTCCAACGTTATCTGCAATAGTTGCAGGATTACGAACATCATCTTCAGGGATACCAGCTTCAACTTTACCAACTAAATCAGCACCAACATCGGCAGCCTTCGTGTAAATACCACCACCAACACGAGCAAACAAAGCAATAGACTCAGCTCCTAATGAGAAACCAGTTAAAACTTCGATAGCTGTTTTCATTTCGTTGCTATTTACTTCAACAACGTGAAACATTTTTAAGAAAACAATAAATAAACCACCTAAACCAAATACTGCTAAACCAGCAACGCCTAATCCCATTACTGTACCACCAGTAAAAGAAACTCTTAATGCTTGTTTTAAACTTGTACGAGCCGCTTGAGTTGTACGAACGTTAGCTTTTGTTGCTACTTTCATACCAATATATCCTGCAGTTGCAGAAAATACAGCACCTATAATAAAGGCAATGGCAATTACCCAACTACCATGCAATTTTTCACCGTGTGCCTCTGTAATTGTTCCAGAATATGCTAATAAAGCTGCTGCAAAAACAACAAAAACACTTAACACTTTCCATTCAGCCTTCAAAAAAGCCATTGCTCCATCAGCAATATAACCTGCTAACTCTTGCATTGTTTTGTCGCCAGCATCTTGTTTGCTAACCCAGGCAGATTTTACTGCCATTACAATTAATCCTACAATTCCTAATGCAGGTACTAAATAAATTACTGATTCGTTCATATTATGTTTTATAAATAAGGGTTGCAAAAATAAGGAATTATCTGTAAAATAAAAATAATTAAAGCATTGATTTACATTCGATTAGAAAAATATAGATTTAAATTAGGTCTATAACTCCTCTGTTATTTTAGATTAGCCTATTTTTTAGGGTATATTTATATGATAATGAAAACTCTTTTTATCATACTATTTTTCATTTTATCTATTATAGGTAAAAGTAATGTCAACTTTAAAAATCCAAATGACAGTATTAATGCAGATAGTATAATCGTTTTTAGTAAACAGTATTTAGGAACTCATTATCAACATGGGAGTTGTAATCCAAGCTCGGGGTTTGATTGTTCGGGATTTGTATATTTTGTATTTAATCATTTTAATATTAAAGTACCACGCTCATCAATAGATTATTTAAATTATGGAAAAATAATTGACATTGATTCATGCAAAACTGGCGACATTATAGTTTTTACAGGCACAAATGCTAAAAACAGAAAGCCTGGCCATGTAGGTATTATTGTTTCGAAACTTGGAGAAGAAATGCAGTTTATCCATAGCTCTTCTAATACAAAAAATGGCGGCGTAAAATTATCAACGTTTAAAGAATCACCTTATTATAAGGTACGGTTTATTAAAATTGTTCGGGTAAATACTTTTCTTTAAATATAATTTGAATTGATTTTATATTTTTCTAAATAAAAAGAAAATCTTACTTATATTTACAGCAATCTTTTAGGGGTGCCTTATTCAATTTTGTTTATGGCTGAGATTATACCCATTATTTACTTGACAAAGCGTCAATAAATATGCACCTGATCAGGATAATGCCTGCGTAGGGAAACAGTTAATAAAGAGTTTTGCATCCCCTTGCAAAATGATTTTTAACATTAAAAAAAATAAGAATGAACACATTCAAAAAAACCTTTGCGCTCACCCTCATTTTGGGAAGCAGCCAAATTGCCAAATCTCAATTTTATTTGAGCGGAGTATTAACTTCTAAAGAACAAAAACCAATTCCGTTTGGTGTCATTAATTTAAAAAACACTTACTTAACAACCCAAACCAATGCAAATGGTGAATACACATTCACTAATTTAAAATCGGGTAGTTATGTTGTGGTTACAAATTGTTTTGGGTTTAAACCAAAAACAGATTCAGTTTTAATTACTGAAAATTTAAAATTAAACATTCAATTGAATGATGATAATTTAAACCTTGATGAAGTGGTTGTGAATAGCACACGAATGAACGCCAATTCTGTTTTTGCACATAATAATTTAACAAGTGAAGATATTAAAAAACAAAATATTGGTCAGGATTTACCTTATGCTTTAAATTCTATGCCATCCGTTGTAATTAATTCGGATGCTGGAAATGGAGTTGGTTACACAGGCATAAGAATAAGAGGAACAGACGGAACTCGCATAAACGTTACCATTAATGGAGTTCCTGTAAATGATGCCGAAAGTCAAATGACTTACTTCGTCAATATGCCAGATTTACTATCATCAACCAATAACATTCAAGTGCAACGTGGTGTTGGGACATCGGTAAACGGTGCGGGAGCATTTGGCGCAAGTATTAATATGCAAACAAATACGCTTAATGAAAAACCCTATGCACAAATTAATAATTCGTTTGGTTCGTTTAATACCATAAAAAACACCGTAATGGCAGGAACTGGCTTAATTGATAATCATTTTACATTTGATGCAAGGGCATCTCGTATTAATAGTGATGGTTATATTGACAGAGCTTTTTCAAAAATGAATTCTTATTATTTTTCTGCAGGATATTATGGTAAAAAAACAGTGTTAAAAGCTATTGCATTTAGTGGTAACGAAAAAACATATCAAGCTTGGTATTATGTAGATCAAGATAGTTTGAAAAAAGGTAATAGAACGGATAATCCTGCGGGAATGTATGTAGATGCCAATGGAAAAGTAAAATACTACAACAATGAAACTGACAATTACAAACAGGATAATTACCAATTACATTTAATTCATTCTTTCGGAAATAAACTAGCGGCAAATATCACAGGACATTATACTAAAGGAAAAGGATATTATGAACAGTTTAAACAAGCAGAATCACTCAATAAATATAAAATGCCTGATGTAATTACCGCACATGATACAATTACAACTTCAGATATTATTAGAAGACGTTGGTTAGATAATGATTTTATTGGAGCTATTGCAAACATAGATTACAAGCCAAATTCAAAACTTAATTTTATTTTAGGTGGGGGCTACAACACCTATTACGGCAAACATTACGGCGACGTTGTTTGGGCTCAATTTAGCAATCCAAATGATTTTACACCTCGTTATTATGATGATAAAGCAACTAAAAAAGATGGTAATATTTACTTAAAAACTTATTACAAACCAACAACAAAACTTAACATGTTTTTAGATTTACAAATGCGTAATGTGAGTTATGATTTTATAGGATTTGATACTTCACTCTTAAATGCACAGCCACTAAATGCGAGCTATACATTTTTTAATCCGAAAGCTGGAATAAATTATCTACTAGCAAAAAACACAACCGTATATGCAAGTTTTGGAGTTGCAAATAAAGAACCAAACAGAGATGATTTTGTACAATCAAGTACAAAAAGTCGTCCGAAAAGTGAACAATTAATAGATTTAGAATTTGGTGCAACACAACGTTTCAAAAATTGTTACATCGCAATTAATCTATTTGATATGGAATACAAAAATCAATTAGTGTTAAACGGAAAAATAAATGATGTTGGCGCTTATAATCGGGTGAACGTTGATGTGAGTTGCCGACGTGGTGCGGAAATTGAACTAAATGCAAACCTAACAAAATATTTTACGTTTAACGGAAATATCACATTATCTCAAAATAAAATTAAAAACTTTAACGAGTTTATTGACAGTAGCGATGTAAACTATACCACATATACTCAGTATAAAAAAGCGTATAAAGAAACAGATATTGCTTTTTCTCCAAATGTAATTGCAGCAGCAAATTTTATATTAAAGCCAATTAAAAATTTAGAGATTTCTATTTTAAATAAATATGTTGGTCAGCAATTTTTAGATAATACATCAAATAGTGGTAGAGCAATAAATCCTTATTTCGTAACAGACTTTCGAGTTAATTATACCATCTTCTCAAAGTTAATTAAAGAAATAAATTTGATGGCAATGATTTATAATATTTCAAACACACAATACGAAACTAACGGCTATACGTTTAGTTATTATGAAGGAGATAAATTATTTACGAAAAACTTTTTGGCTCCATCAGCACCAACGCACGTAATGGTTGGATTGAATTTTAAATTTTAATCAATTTGTTACAAAAAAAATGAGCATTCTTTTTTGAATGCTCATTTTTTATTCTAAAATAAAAGTAATTATTTAATAACTACAATTTTTTTAACTGTAACATTTTTTCCTGAAGAAATTTTAATGAAATAATTTCCATTTGGTAAATCTGCTAAGTTTAATTTAATTTTAGATTCATTATTTGCGTTATTTGTTAAAACAACATTTCCTAAAACATCCATTAATTCAATTTTAGAAATCTCTGTAGCATTTTTATTTTCGATAAATAAAACACCATCATTACTTGGAACTGGATAAATATTGAAGTTAGAATTTAAATCAAAGTTTACCGAACCAACACTAGTGGCTAAAGAAGCAGAACCTGAAAAAGTTACACTATCAATACCGAAAGATCCGCCAGCTGCTTCAGCATTCCAGGCATAAAACTTAAATGTCAATGGTGATGAAATACTGGTATAAGATGCTCCACTTAAATTGATTTCACTACCGATTTTTCCTGTAGTTGCATTGTCATCAACCCAGAAAAATTCATTTAAACCCTGAACAGATAAATTTGTACTTGTTCCAACAGATGCTGGTAAATTAGCTGTAAATGAACTAGCGCTAGATCTTACAGCATAACTTCTAATACCTGTACCAGAACGCTGAGTTTTAAAAGAAATATTTGTTAAGCTCAAATAATAACCTACCGATGGCGTAATAGATACTTTATAATATTTTGCCGTATCAAGCGCTCCTGTCATTAAAGAATAGGTACTTGCAGTTAGACTAGTTGAACCAATACTCCAATTTGTAAAAGAGAAACGACCGCCAGCATTTGGATTTGTAACCGTTCCTGTTCCTGCAGCCGAAAATGCGCCAAAAGTAACACCTGTAGCGGTAGGTGTTGGTGTAGGATCTACTAGCCCTGTAGAAGTAGTAATTGCTGCAAAACTATAGTTAGCTGTAAATGATTGTGCTCCTAAAAACAAACTTGAAGTCACTAAAGTTGTTGTAAGTAATTTTTTTATCATAATTTTAAGTTTTAAATTTAAAACAAAAATAGTAAAAATTAGACACGACCAATTATGAAATCTTTAAAAGTTATCGCATTAATATTTATATTAAGTTTAAAAGGCTTTTCTCAAACCGAAGACGGTTTGGTAAAATGGCTAACAATCAAAGAAGCACAAGAACTTAATAAAAAACAACCAAAGCCATTATTAATTGATGTTTATACAGATTGGTGTGGAT
>CAIYSA010000030.1 GCA_903928655.1 uncultured Bacteroidota bacterium | reverse complement strand
TGGAACAATTAAAACTGAAAATTCTTTTATTTCAAGTAGTAATAAAAATATAATTCATATGCCTGGTGCATTAATATCCGTGTTAATAATAACAGCTTTGAAAATGAACAAAAATTAAGATCTTTTTTATTTACAACGCATATTAATTTTTTGAAAAACTTTTTTAGAGATAATAAATCTTTTGAAAGTAAACATCGTGAAATTGAATTAGCTGACGAGCACGCTGTTTCTGCAGAAGTAGTAGTTGTTGTAGAAAATGAAAATCTTAAAATTTTGCAAAATGAGTTGGATAAACTTGAAGATTGGCAACGCATTCTTTTATTAATGCGAACCCAAGATGTTCCTTATAGTAAAATCGCCGAATTTGTAAATAAGCCCGAAAATCAATTAAAAGTTTATTACGCACGCCTAAAAAAACAAATTCACGAAAGTGTAAGCCACCAAGTATCAATTATTAAAAACTCTTCAAATGCCTAGTAATAATAAACATAACGTTTCCGAAAAAGAACTTGATAATCTGCTAAAACAAGCTTTTTTAAATTTAGATACTACTAATCCTAAAAACAAAAACATTATGGAAACTGTTTCAAATCAATACTTAAATCCCTTATCAATAACTTTTTATATTAAAAATTTCATACTTAATAAGCTTGTTATTGGGTTTATTTGTCTTGCAATTGCTATTGGAGTAGGAATATTCTTTTATTCTGAAAAAAACACTAATGCATCATCGGTTAATTTAAATCATTCAGAAATTACTATTTCAAAACAAGAAGTAATACCTGAAAATACAAGTGAAAATGATAAAATAAAATCTTCGCAATTAAATAGTGATGATAAAGATAACCAAGAGCGTACAAATGCAATTACTGAACCATTCAAAAAGTTAGAACTATCATTAAACGAACCACCGCAACAACAAGAATTCACTAAAGCTTTGGTTAATACTGAAAAGAAAAAGTTACAAGATGATACAAGTTACATCTTTCCAAAATTAACAGAAAAGGAAATAAAAGCCACTGAAAAGCAAAAAGAAAGAATGAAAAATTGGTTATTGAAACAAAGTAAAGATAAATATGTTTTAATTATTCCAAAAGCTGGCCATTCTGTTATGAGTAGTATTGACGATACCTTAGCTATGTTTTTTATGCAAAATGCAGAAATAACAAATTTGGAATATAGAACCTTTTTATTTGATTTATTAATTGAGGGTGAGAAAGAAGCATTTTTAAAAGCAAAACCTCTTCAATACTTGTGGCTTGATGCATCAGGTCATGCTAAAGGTAATATGATGAAAGATTTATATTTTTCAGACAAAACCTTTAATGACTACCCTGTTGTAAATATAACACCTGAAGGTATTGAATTGTATTGTAAATGGTTAAACAAAATTTCGAATGATAAAATTGTTGCTAGATTACCATATGAAAATGAATGGGTAGCTGCTGCTAAAGGTAAAGCCACTAAGGTAATATATCCTTGGCCTGGCGATTCTATTCAAAATAAATATGGTTGTTTTTTAGCCAATTTTTGCATCAAAAAGCTTAGTGACAAATTAAGACCTAATATCAATATAAAATGTATTGCTAAAAATGTTAATGCTTATGCCTCCGCTGAATATATGTTAGGTGATTCAATGATGACTTGCAAAGTTTATTCTTATAATCCTAATGATTATGGATTATTTTGTATGACTGGTAATGTATCAGAAATGGTATATAGTAACAAAACAAGATCAGTTATTGCTAAAGGTGGTAGTTGGAATACGGATTTTGAACAATGTAAATTATATAATAAAGAAGAACTTTTAGGAATTGTAAAAGCGAATTCTATGACTGGATTTAGGCCTATCTTTAGATTAAATAACAAACCTTCATTCGGCTCTATAGATAGAGACAGTAAAGAAACGGGGTTGCCTACTAGCTTTAATTCCGAAGAAATAGCTTTTGCATCAAAAGAAAAGAAAAAAATGATTGATGCTCTTTCAAAATTCAATAAAGACAAATATTCTACAATCCCTATGGGTTCTTGTATTTATAAAAAAGACACTATTTCAGTTCAGTCTTTTTATATGCAAGTAACTGAGGTAACAAATTTAGAATATAGAACTTTTTTAGCTGATTTATTAATTCAAAATAGACCGAATGATTATTTAATAGCAAAGCCTAATCAAGAAATGTGGATGACTAAATTTCCTTATTCTGATAACGTGCCTATGAGCAATATGTATTTTTGGCATGCTGCTTATGATGATTATCCT
>CAIYSA010000029.1 GCA_903928655.1 uncultured Bacteroidota bacterium | reverse complement strand
CGTTTTTAAAAACATATTTTTATGTCAGAAAATGGATGTTTTAAAAGCGAATTCGGAGGCTAAGAGATATTTACAAAAAGCTAAAAATTATTTTAAAACAACTGATGTCGAAATTCATCCAATATTGATTGGAAGAATGGCTGCTTGGGAAATTATTCTAAACGGAAAAGAGAAATTCGCAGAAGCAGAAATTGCCAAAATAAAAACTAAGTTTGGCAAAACTTGTTTCATGGTGTTTTTTTATAGGTTGCTATATACTTATAATCAAAATAACAAAAACCTTGATTTAGTTGAAACTGTTACTTTTAATAAACTACCTATTGCGCTTGGCGCATTTGATAAAAAAATATTCAATAAGTTCTTTTTGATCCTAGCTTTTCATTATCATAATAAAAAAATGAATGAAAAATGTAGCGAAGCATTATCGATTGTTGATCCTTTAAGATTAGATTCTTGGGAAAGCGACTGGTTTTCAGAAAAGTATAAACATCTATACAAACTTTATTTAAATTAATTACAGCTCCTTTAAAAAATTAAAGTGGTTTTTAATTAAAAATCTCACTAAGTGATTCCCTAAAATCATTTGTACTCATTTGTACTCCATTTATTATTTACAAAAATGTTTATTTGTTAAACTAAAAAAATAGGCAAATGGAAAGCTATAAACTATCAGTAAAGTTAGCTTATATTTTTTTAGTAATAACTTATAAAATAACCTGAAAATGCAAGAAAAAGCTAAAAAACAATTTGAGCCTATATCCATTTCTCAAATAAAAGATATTCTTAAGAAAATATCCTCTGACAAATTTGATAAAATGATTATTACTGATGGACAATCTATTAAACGAGGTAATTATATTTATGCTAGATTGAAATATCAGAAAGTAGAAAGGCAAGCAGAGCAATTAAAATTCCCTCTTTATGGTTCAATTAAAGATAATTTTGATGAAATAGAAGGAGGAGTATCCAAATTTGGAGAGAAATCGAAATTGAATTCTGATAGAATTATAGAAGTACTTCAAAAATCATATTCATTAAATAGCCAAGTTGTTTTAAATATTGATGCGAAATCCCCATTTGATTATCCATTGGATTCTGAAAATAATGAAGTATTATTAAAACAAACTAAATATTTCTTTCCGGATTTAACTTATAAAGAAACTTGTGACGAATGCAGTGGGCATAAATATATTACTTGTCAAGATTCAAATTGTAACGGACGTCATAAATGGACTTGTACAAATTGTAATGGCGATGGAAAACTTATCTGTGATCAATGTGCTGGTAGAAAAAAGGTGGATTGTTCTAATTGTAATGGATCTAATCGAGTTAAATGCAGAAGGTGTGGCGGTGATGGACGTGTTAATGATGGTATGATTGCAAAAGCTGCAAATACGAAATATGCAACTGAAAAAAAATGTGGTGATTGTGCTGCAAAAGGATATGTTCAATGTAGAGATTGCTCCAACGGTCAGGTTTCTTGTAGTAATTGTTCTGGTAACGGAAAAGTTAGTTGCAAAGAATGCAGCGCTCAAGGTTCAATAACTTGTAGTCTTTGTTATAGCGACAAGGAGAGATATGGTAAAATAAATTGCCCTCAATGTCAAACTGAAGGTGTTGTAGCGAAAATTATTTATGTTTCAACAGATGTTTCATCATCTGAACTTGAAAAATTTATTATTGAAGGTGTAAAATTAAATGTTAATGAAAATTCACTAAAAACACATTTAAATCAACAAAATAAATTAGAGCTTGTATATAAGAAAGTAAATAATGATTTATATGAACATCTTGATGAGTATAGTGTAATTTATTTAGATAATTTAGAAAAAGATTTAGGATTGAATAAAGATAGATATCCTCTTTTAACTAAAGAAGAAATTTATTATCAAGTTTTGCCTTGTGTTGAATTAAGCTATAAGCATATGCTAACAAACACAGTTCATGAATTTACTATAATTGATTTTTGGGATAATCCAGAGATTATTTTCCATACTGAACCTGAAGTATTAAAACAAGATTTAGGAAATGCAACCAAAGCTGTAGGTGGTTTTTTTGGTAAATTATTTAAAACTAAGGGTTTCAAATCAAAAGAAGACAAGCGTAATGAAATTGTTTTGCTTATTCATTTGGCAAAAGTTGACGGTAAGATTGAAGAACAAGAAAAGATTTATTTATCTGAAATGATTGGTAGTTTAGACGATTTTACAAATTCCGAAAAACAAAAGCTTTTTGATGTCATGAATTCAAGTACTTTACCTGAATTAACGAAAGTGGATGTTACATTTAGTTCTAAAGAGCGAGGTCAAGATGTTATTAATAAATTGATAGAGATTGCAAATGCAGACGGAGAAATGGAACAAGCAGAGCAAGAACTAATAGCTAAAATAAAAGACATGATGTAATCGTCAAGAAACCTAAGATAATAAGAATTTTAAAGAAGTTCGGTCAAATATTCTAAAGAATAATATAATAAAAATTTTCAACTTTATGTTTTTAGCTTTAGTTTATTTTAAGTGTTATCGGGGAATAATGGATATTAGATAACATAAAAAAACGTGCCGTACTATAATGTTTTGCAATACAAACAATACTATTTTTAAATTTTACCTTCTTTAATTACATCTACTAAGCTAGGATCTAACAAGGTACTTGTATCACCTAAATTAGTAAAATCACCTTCTGCAATTTTTCTTAATATGCGTCGCATTATTTTGCCACTTCGTGTTTTTGGTAAGCCCGGTACAAATTGTATTTTATCTGGTTTCGCAATTGGCCCAATAATACGCGACACCGTTTGAATAATATCTTGTTTCGATAAATTAGAATCGCCTCCATGGCTTCCGTTATAAATAACATATGCGTAAATGCCTTGTCCTTTAATGTCGTGCGGATAGCCAACAACAGCACTTTCAATAACACCTGCATGCATATTAATTGCGTTTTCAACTTCAGCGGTTCCAATGCGATGACCACTTACATTCAATACATCGTCAACTCTACCTGTAATTTTATAATTTCCATCTTCATCACGCATGCAACCATCTCCTGTAAAATAGTTGTTTTCATAAGTTGAAAAATACGTTTGTTTACAACGATCATGATCACCATACGTTGTACGAATAATTCCTGGCCAAGGAAATTTTATACATAAATTTCCGTTCACATTATTACCATCAATTTCAACACCCGCTTCATCCATTAAACAGGGATGAATACCTGGGAGTGGGAGTGTTGCATAAGAAGGTTTACTTGGCGTTACATCCGCTAAATTTGAAATCATAATACCACCAGTTTCAGTTTGCCACCAGGTATCCACAATTGGACAATTTCCTTTGCCAATATTTTTATGATACCAATGCCAAGCTTCTTCATTTATTGGTTCGCCAACAGAACCTAATACTTTTAACGAACTTAAATCTTTTCCATTCACATACTCTAATCCAAAACCCATTAAACTTCTTATTGCTGTTGGTGCAGTATATAAAATATTTACTTTATGTTTGGCTACTACATCCCAAAAACGGCCAGCATCAGGCCAAGTTGGAACACCTTCAAACATTAATGTAGTTCCACCTGCGCTTAATGGTCCGTAAATAATATAACTGTGTCCTGTTATCCAACCTATGTCAGCAGTACAAAAATGCACTTGCCCAGGTTGATATTGAAACACATTTACAAATGTATAATTTGTCCAAACCATATAACCAGCAGTTGTATGCACAACACCTTTTGGTTTTCCTGTTGAACCTGAAGTGTATAAAATAAATAAGACGTCTTCCGCATCCATTTCCTCTGCCGTACAATCAGGGTTACCTTGAGTTTCAACTTTTTTAATTTCATCTTCCCACCAAACATCACGGTCTTTGATCATACTAACTGGCGTGCGTGTTCTTGTACAAACAATCACTTTTTTTATAGTGTGATTTCCAACAAGTGCATCATCAATTACACTTTTAAGTGGAATATCTTTTGCTCCACGGTAAGCACCATCACAAGTAATAATAAATTCTGATTGAGCATCTTCTAATCTATCAGCTATTGCTTGAGCAGAAAAACCACCAAAAATAACTGAATGAATGGCGCCTATTCTAGCACAAGCTAAAGTCGCAATTGCTAATTCAGGAATCATGCCCATATATAAGCATACGCAATCTCCTTTTTTAATTCCATTGTTTTTTAAAACATTTGCAAATTGTACAACTTTAAAATGAAGTTCTTTATAGGTTAATACACGATGATGCTCATCCGGATTATTTGATTCCCAGATTATTGCTGGTGTGTTTGCATTTTTTTCAAGATGTCTGTCTAAACAATTTTCGGTAATATTTAATTTTCCGCCTTTAAACCATTTAATATCTGGATCTTTAAAATTCCATTCTAAAACTTTATCCCATTTCTTTTTCCAAGTAAATGTTTCTGCAATGTTTCCCCAAAATTTTTCTGGTTGTTCAAGGCTTTCTTTATAATCCTGTTTATAGGATTCCATTGTTTTTATTTGATACGGATAGCTCATAATATTTAAATTTGATATAAAGCGGTGTGCATTAAAAAGATGGAATATTATATTACAAATTATCGATAAAATAATTAGTAATTTTTTCCATTAAATGAGCTCGGTCTTTTCCTAAAACATTATGTTCGTGTCCTGGATATAAATAATAATCTAATTGAATGCCTTTATCTACTGCTTTCTTTTGATATAATATGCTATGTTGTAAAACAACAACAGGATCTTGTGCGCCATGAATCATTAATAATTTCCCTTTTAATTTATCTACATAATTTAATAAATTATTTTTATCGTAACCTTCTTTGTTTTCTTGGGGAGAATCCATGTAACGTTCCGTATACATAATTTCATAATAAGTCCAATCAATTACTGGGCCTCCAGCAGCACCAACTTTAAATGTTCCAGGTGAACGTGTCATAAGTGTTGTTGTCATAAAGCCACCAAAACTCCAGCCATGCACTCCAATTCTATTTCCATCAACATAAGGTAAACTTTTTAAATAATCAACTCCTTTTAATTGATCTTCCATTTCTTTAGTTCCCAATTGCCTGTGTGTAGCTTGCGAAAAATCTTTACCTCTGTAATCGGTTCCTCTACCATCCACAGTAAATAAAATGAATCCTTTTTGAGCCATATATTCATACCAAAGCTCACCTCCTGCCATCCAGGTATTTGTAACCATTTGCGAATGTGGGCCATTATATAAATAAACTAATACAGGATATTTTTTAGTTGAATCAAAATTTACAGGCTTAAATAGTCGGCAATACAAATCAGTTCCTTCGCTGTTTTTTATAGTAAATAAATTCCATGTTCCCAATTTATAATCTTTAATTGGATTTTCTGCTTTAAAAATATTGATTGCTTTTTTTGATGACGTATTAATAATATTGTACTCACGCGGAGTTGTTACATTACTAAAATTATCAATGATGTAATTTCCATTTTCATCTAAAGTACACGTATGAAAACCATTGCCATAAGTTAATCTTTTAACTTCTGCTGTTTTAATAGTTACACTATAAAAATCTTGATTAACAGGACTTTGTTCATTTGCATGAAAAAACAATCGGTCTCCTTTTTCATCAAAGCCATTATCTGCTTTTACTTCCCATGTTCCTTTTGTAAGTTGTTTCTCTAAAGTTCCATTGATGTTATATAAATAAAAATGATTGTATCCATCCTTTCTACTTTGCCAAACAAATTGATTTGGATTATTTTTTAAAAACAACATGGGGTTTAAGGGCTCAACATATTTTTCATCTCTTTCTTCAAATAACATGCGGATAAAATTTCCACTAACAACATCATACTCATTAAGCATCATGTGATTTTGAGCTCGGTTTAAAACAGCAATATATATTTGTTTTTCGTCAGGACTCCAAGAAATATTTGTTAAGTACTGTTCTGCAGGAGTTCCAGTATTAACATATATTGTTGAGTTTGTTTTTACATTATAAATTCCTAATGTTACATTATGGCTTTTGTCGCCTGCCATTGGATATTTAATGTTTTTATTTTTTGCAGGATGAGTTGTCCAGTCAACAATAGGATATTCAGTTACTTCAGTTTGATCCATTCTATAAAAAGCTAAAAAATTACCTTTTGGACTCCAGAAAGTTCCTTTAGTAATTCCAAATTCATTTTGATGAACATTTTTGCCCGTATAAACGATATCAATAGAACCGTCGTTTGTTACTTGCATATTTTTTCCGTTTTTAGAAACAAATAAATTGTAATCTTTACAATAAGCATAAGCTCCTGTTACAGGTTCTTTTTCATAAGATTCTAAATCAGATGGCTCTGCTTTTTTATCGGTTTCCGAAATTATTTTTTTATCTATAGAATAGAGTAATTCTCCTTTTTTATTTGAGAAATAAAATTGATTCGCGTTTTTCCATGTAATTGAAGTCAATGCAGCCAACGTATCTTTAGTTGACAATTTTAATTGGGCATTTAATTCTTTTAACGAAATAACGTCATTGGTTTTACCTGTGGCATTATCTCCAATTTTAATGCTATTATTATCAACATAAGAAAACTTTGTTGTACCATTAATAAAACTTAATCCTTGAAGTCTTTTTGGGGCAAGTGTTGACCTTCCTTTTAAAACAGCTTCTTGTATGGTAAGTAATTTGTTTTGGGCTACACTAAAAATTGAATAGAAGGTGCAAGCTAACAGGAATGATAATTTGATATTTTTTTTAAAGCACATATATTTATTTTTTAAGGTTCATTAATGATTATATAAATTTAGTAATTATTTATGTCATGCCGAACTTGATTCGGCATCCCTAAAATAGTATTTATTTTAGTTCCAATCAATTGCCAAATCTAACATTTCTCGATTTAATTCTGTGATTAAATCTAATTTCCATTCTCTATGCCAATTTTTTAATTGTTTTTCTCTTTCTATGGCTTTTTTAATGTCGCTTATTATTTCAAAATAAACTAAGTATGTTAATTTATATTTTGATGTAAATTCTGCTCCGTCTCCATTTTTATGTTCTTTAACCCTTCTTTCTAAATCATTGGTAACTCCTATATAAAATGTCGTTAAATTTTTATTTGACATGATGTAAATATAAGAATTGGATAATTTCATAATTTTGCTGAGATACTGAATCGAGTTCAGCATGACTTTAGTTTGCTGAGATGCTGAATCGAGTTCAGCATGACTTTAGTTTTAATGAGATGTTGAATCGAGTTCAGCATGACTTTAGTTTGCTGAGATGCTGAATCGAGTTCAGCATGATTTTAGTTTTAATGAGATGTTGAATCGAGTTCAGCATGACTTTAGTTTATTAAGATG
>CAIYSA010000028.1 GCA_903928655.1 uncultured Bacteroidota bacterium | reverse complement strand
TATCTTAATAATAAGACTGTATCTCCTTTGTAATAGTTTCTCTCAGGGTCCCAATTTATTAGGACTCTGATGGTAGTTTAGTTGCGTGTTACTCTATCTGCTTGACTTACAAGAAATAAAGCAGAACCAATTGGAATTATAACTACAAATAACCCTAGAAGTAGACTATTAATGAAAGCTGATAAAGATGGAGTCATGTCAATCCCCTTGTTTGTTAGTATTACTAATTTCTTATTGTATAGTATAAACTAGTTTCAGTGGATTGGTGATATTATATGTTGAAATTTTTTAAGATTCTAAGAGAGAAGTTTTCTCCATGGATGTTTTCATCTAGTACCTTCATTTTTATAGTGAATTTTTTGTAAAAATAGAAAAACAAATTTTTTGTTAAACCCTGATTTAGAAAAATCTACCTGAACTATAACATACCTAGTTCTTTTCATTGCTACCTTCCAGTTCTCATGAAGTGAAGAATTTTAGTACTATATAGACAGGAATATGGTAACTATATCACGTTTTGAATATTTATTCAATTTGATTTTTTCTTTTTATCCTTATTTTATAGAGGAAAATATAACATGTCAGGATAAAATCTATTACCTTCAATAATTAGGGCTGCCGTAAAAGATAACCATACTGTCACTAATACAGGAGCTGTAGATAAATATTTTAGAAAGTTGCTGTCCATAATCGTTTAAGATGAAAAGTTATTAGTAAATTAGCGAGGAGATACAGTGATTTCGTCGGCAGGTGCTATTAATTTATTACTTGTAAATTCTTTAAAGGCAGAAAAAGGCCATATAAAACCTGTTGTTATAAAACTTAATGCTACTGGCACATCTATGATAATTTCTTTCTCAGTAGGTTTATCTGTTGTTCGAGCCCATTGAACGTAACTTCTTCCAACCCATCCAATCCATCCAGCTATATAAAGGAAGAAAATACCAGGTATTACAAATTCACCACTGTGATTCCATCTTCCATCCGTAATTAAATGAGGTAATCCGTCTGTACCACATAGTAAACCTGCATTACCGTAACGATCAAATCGGTTTTGTGTTTTTTCTATTTGTTTTTGTAAAGCTAATGCCGGGGGGCTCCCTGCATCATATTTTTTTATTCGTGTTTCAAGTTTTTTTACACTTTGATCTAATCTACGTTGAAATTCTTTAGATTCCTTACAAAGTTTTAATCCAGCTACATCAGCTTTTGCTGTGGAAGGAAGAATGAATAAATTTAAAATTAACAAAATTGAGATCCAATTTTTCACGAGTTTTCTCCTTTCTAAGTACATGATCTTATAATACCATTTTCTATCTTTAATATACTAGAAAACTTAATTATCTTAAACTCGAAAAATATTATAGACAGGTAATTTTTCCTATGCTATCATAAAATTGTTTAAGTCATACGGGATGTAGCGCAGCTTGGTAGCGCGCCTGCTTTGGGAGCAGGATGCCGCAGGTTCAAATCCTGTCATCCCGATTTTTAGTTCTCCTTCCCAATAAAATTAATTTTTCATTCGCTATTAGATTATTTTCATCGTATTCTAAAACTTTTTCATATGTCCGTAAAGCTTCTATAAATAATTTCTTTTTTTCGTATGCATATGCAAGGTTATTTAACGAAATTGTGTACTCCGGAACAAGAACTAAAGCTTCTTTGTAGTAGTAAATTGCTAATTCAAATTGGTCAGTTTGGAAGTAAGTAAATCCGATTGTATTATAAAGATTCGCAAGTCCATTAGGATCTGTTTTATCCCATATTTTTAAAGCGTAGGAAAATTGAATAATGGCTTGATCAAATAGTTTTTTAGATACATAAATAACTCCAAGAGAATAATGATCAAAGTAAGTCATTTCATTGGATTGTAGTTTTTTTTGTAGCATAGAAAATTCTGTTTCTATTTCTTTTTTTCTTAGAATTTGGGTGGATAAAAAGAAAGCAAGTATGCACAAAGATATCAATAATATTGTTAAGTA
>CAIYSA010000027.1 GCA_903928655.1 uncultured Bacteroidota bacterium | reverse complement strand
GTAAATTTAAAAATAAAAAAATTTAAAAAACACACAAAATGAAAAAAACATTACTTAGTTTATCATTATTAACAATTAGTTTAATTGGTAAAGCACAATGTTCTGATTTATTTATTTCAGAGTATGTAGAAGGAAGTGGTAATAGTAAAGCTATGGAATTTTATAATCCTACTACAGCAACAATAAATATGAGTAACTACCGCTTGGTTCGTTATTCTAACGGTTCAGCAATCGGAACAGACAGTACTGATTTAGTTGGTTCAATTAATTCTTACAGCACATTTGTAATTGCAAATGGAGTAGGAATAACTTCAGGAACAACATCTACATCACCTGCTTGTTCTCCATCTTTGCAAGCAATGGCTCAGCAAAATGATGGCATTTATCCATCTCCAACTTTTATGAATGGTGATGACGCAATGGTTTTTGTGAAAAAAGTACCTTATACTCGTTTAGATATTTTTGGTAAAATTGGTGAACAACCAACTACTGCTTGGAGTGATGTAGCTCCTTATGATGGATCTACAGGAAAATGGTGGACAAAAGATCATTCATTACAAAGAAAAGCAACTATAAAAATGGGTGTAACAACAAATCCTTCAGTATTTAACGTAAAATTAGAATGGGATTCTTTACCAAACAATAATTGGACAAATATTGGTAAACACAATTGCGATTGTAAACCCGTTGGAGTTAGCGAAAATGTGAAATCTGTTTATTTAAAAGTATTTCCAAATCCAGCCAATGGAAATGAAATTGCTTTTATAAGTGATAAAAACATTGTTAGTATTAATATCATTAACGCTATAGGTCAAGTTGTTTATACATCTGTAAATGCTGATAAAACTGTTGTTATTAGAAACTTAGGTTTATCAAATGGAATTTATTACGCTGTTGTTAAAAATTTAGATGGAATCAAAACAGAAAAATTAATTATCCAATAAGATTATATAAAATTTATTTTGTAACATAAGGGCTGATGCAATACTCAGCCCTTTTTATTTAAAATATTATGATGAAAAAAAGTTTTTTAATTATATTTCTTTTGTTTTCGGTTTTAGCAAACGCACAACAAGATGATTTAATTATTCTTTCAGGTAAAATTACCGATTCAGAAAATGGAGATGCTCTTATTGGAGCGGCAATATTAGTTAAAACAGGTGTCGGAACTGTTGCTGACCTAGATGGTAATTATACTATTAAATTACCAAAAGGTGAATATAACCTTGTAGTTTCAATGTTAGGTTATACTTCATTTAAACAAAAAATAAAACTTTTTACAAATAAAAAGTTAGATATTAAACTCGAAAATAGTGTATTAAATGAGGTTGAAATTGTTGCAAATGTAGCTCAAGTAAGAGAAACTCCAGTTGCTTTTAGTTCAATTACATCTGCAAAAATACAAGAAGAATTAGGTGGTAGAGATATAAGCATGATTGCCAATACAACACCTGGAGCATACGCATCTGCAGGCGGCGGTGGAGCTGGTGATTCCAGAGTTACTATTAGAGGTTTTAGTCAGAATTTTGTTGCCGTAATGGTTGATGGCGTTCCTGTAAATGATATGGAAAACGGTGCAGTATACTGGAGTAATTGGGCTGGTTTAAAAGATATTACAAAATCAATGCAAATTCAACGTGGCTTAGGGGCTACAAAACTTGCTGTAGCTTCAGTTGGTGGTACAATGAATTTTATTACAAATGGAATTGAAAGTAAACAACAAACTGTAGTTAAAAAAGAGTGGGGAAACAACGGATATAATTTAATTGGAATGTCTTATAATTCTGGATTAATAAATAATAAATGGGGAATAACATTGGCAGGTACTTATAATGAAAGTAATGGGTGGGCTGAACAAACATGGAATAAAGCATACTCATATTTTGCAAAAATTCAATATATGCCTAATTCTAGACATATTATTAGTTTTGGTATTAACGGAGCGCCTCAATCTCACGGACAAAGAACTAGCATGATGCCAATTGCAGTTTATAGTAAAGATTATGCTAAAAAACTAGGCGTTAATTCTGATTCGGTTATCAGAAGTATTCAAAGTAGTAATACTAAATACACAACGTTAACACAAGGTGATAGAAGTTTAAGATGGAATCCAGATCAAGCATTATTAAATGGATCAACAATAAATGATAGAGTAAATGTATATAATAAACCATTATTAAGTTTAAATCATTTTTGGAAAATAAGTGAAAAAACAAGACTTTCAACGGTAGTTTATGCCTCATTTGGTTCTGGTGGAGGAACTGGTTATACGCCAACAATTACCAATAGAGATTCAGTTACAGGTTATTATTTATTACAATCAAAATATAATTCAAACATTGCTAATGTTGATATAAATTATAGTACAACTGAACATAAATCAACTACAATTTTAAAACAAGCAAATAATAACCATAAATGGGTTGGAGTGTTATCTACTGCAACTACTAAGTTAAATAAAGTATTTACATTAACTTATGGTATTGATGCAAGATATTATCATGGGTATCACACAACAACTGTTTATAATTTATTAGGAGGAGATTATTATGTAGAAGGTGGAACCAATAAAAATCCAAATTTGAATAATTTAGATTATTCGAATTTTATTAAAAGAAAAGACGATATTTTTGGTTCAAACTACAATAGTATTGTAAAATACGGTGGTGCAATTTCGCAAGTTGAATTTAAAAAAGGTAAATGGGTTGCTTTTTTTACAGCAACAGGTTCATATACTGGTTTTCAAAGAATTGATTATTACAAACCAAAAGATTTAGTTTTGGCAGACACAACCTATCATAATTATGTAAGTTATAATACAACAGTAGTTCATAATGGAGAGACATACAATAGAAATTCTCCTGGTATAAGAACTGCTACAACTGATTGGAAGTACCAAATAGGTTATACTATAAAAGGAGGTGCTAATTATAATATTAATGATCATCACAATGCATTTGTTAATATTGGTATAATGCAGATTCCTCAGAATTTTTTTAGTACGTTTAGTTTTGCTAATGTTGCAATTGAAGGTTATAAACCACAATTTATTCAATCATTTGAAGTGGGTTATGGTTTTAAATACAATAAATTTAACGGAACAGTAAATGGATATTTCACGAATTGGTTAAATCAACCTCAGCCATCAAAACCAGATCCTAACAATAGTGGAAGCACTTTTCAAACTAATGGAATTAATGTAAATTATAAAGGTATTGAATTTGAAGGAAAATATAAGCCTATCAAACAACTAGAATTTGACGGTGTTTTATCTTTTGGAGATTGGAAATATACTTCTGGAGGTACAGTATACTCTTATGATCAAAATAATGTATTGCAAGGTTCATTAGAATATTCTGCAAAAGGAGTTCATGTTGGAAATGCAGCGCAAACACAAGCTAGTTTGGGAGTACGTATTATGCCATTTAAAGGTTTGTATATTAAACCTCGTATTACTCGTTTTGATAAATATTATGCTACTTTTAATGCGATTGATTTAACGGATGCTAATAAAAATAGAGATAGTTGGAAATTGCCATCTTACAACTTATTAGATTTAAGTTTAGGATATGAAATACCAGTAAAAGGAATAATAAAAGTAAACCTTTATGGAACCGTTAATAATGTTTTAAATACAATGTATATTAGCGATGCACAAGGTAGTGGTGGTTTTAATGCCACTTCTGCATTTGTATATTTCGGTATTGGTCGTACATTTGTGTTCGGAACCAAATTAACTTTTTAAATAAATAAATAATAAATAAATAAAATGAAAAAAATAAAAACCTTAATTTCTGCCTTAGTCTTAAGTTTTGGCGCAATGGCTCAGGCACCATTACCAACATCCGAAAATTTTAATGCTTTTGTCAGCACATCTATGCAACCAGGTTGGAGTACTAATATTGGAGGCACATTTACATACGCAACTGGGGTTTCAGGAACAGCTGGAAAACTAGATATTGGTGGCGAATATGTAATGGTAAATACTGTTGATGCAATGGGTGTGGTATCTTATTATTTAAAGGGATGGAATACAGGCGGTAGTTGGTTAGGTGTTTTTACTCTTGAAGAATCAGTTTTAGGTGTAACTTGGACAGCGCTTCAAACTTATTCCAATACATTAAGTTCTGCTGCATATACTCAATATACAGTAACTCCAAATCCAAGTTCTCGTTATTTACGTTGGATTTTTACCACAAAAGCTACAAATAATAATGTTGGAATAGATGATATTAATATAATTGCAGCTCCAGTTACAGCTCAAGAAATAAATGTAAAACAAGGTTTATCTACAATCTTAACAGGAGGAGGTTCTGCTCCTTTCAATTCAGCTGTTGGAACACCAACTGCAGTAAATTTTACAATTGAAAATTTAGGAACAATTAATACACTTTCTGTTTCTTCAATTTTAATAACTGGTGTAAATGCTGCAGATTTTACTGTTTCAGCTCCAGCAGTTTTACCAACAACGGTTGGCGCATCTTCTAGTATTCCTTTAACTTTAACTTTTAATCCAGCTGCTGCAGGAACTCGTTCAGCAATAATGACCATTAATAATAATGATTTAAATGAAAGCGCCTATGTAATTAATCTTAACGGAATCGGTGGTTTATTAGCTACTGCTCCTACAACGCAAGCTTCAGCATTAACTTTTAATGGTGTTAAATCTTACCGTGCTAAGGCAAATTTTGTTGCAGCTGCGGGGACTCCAAATGGTTATTTAATATTAAAAAAACAAAGTAGCTCTGCAATTACTGATGTTCCCGTTGATGGAGTTGCTTACCAAGTTGGTGATGCAATTGGCTCAAGTAAAGTTATTTATTCTACAAGTGCTACAACTATAGGATTAAGTAATGTTTTTGCTGGATTACAATATCAATTAGCTATTTTTTCATATAATGGTTCAGGTGTGTTTACTAATTACAATCAAACTGCACCATTAACAGGTAATTTCACAGCACTTGGTTCAATGCAACCTATTAGCGAGTATACGTCGTTAAATGTTACTAACCCAACTTTTCTAACTTCTTTGAGCGCTCTTATTTATCCTCATACTTCAATCTTTTATGGTAATTATGATGAAACAATGATTAAATTATTCACCGCTCGTGATACTACTGCTGGTCAAAAAGTTGTTACTTGTGTTTATAGTAGTGATAATTATGTTTATACCGAACCATTTGCTTTTTCTTATATCAGTCGTGAGCATAGTTATTGCCATAATTGGATGCCAACTAATCCTGCTGATGGCAGTGCTGCAGCTCCAAATAATGTTGAGCGTAAAGAATATAACGACCAACATCATTTATTTCCAACTAATCAAGATGATGTAAATGCTGTAAGAAGTAATTATCCAATGGGAGAAATTACAACTCTTTCAAGTTCTTTCTTATTATCAAAACGTGGGCAAAATAGTTTAGGACAAACAGTATTTGAACCTCGTTCTAACCATAAAGGTGATTTTGCTAGAGCGGTAATGTATATGGCAACAGCATACAATACCCAAAATAATGCTTTTGGAGTTTCCAAAACTTGGGAATTCAGAAATCCAATTTCAACTTCAATTACTTATGGCCAAGATCAAAATATTTTAAAAAAATGGCATTATCAAGATCCTCCTGATGCTTATGAAATTTCTAGAAATGATTTTTTAGATTCTTTACAAGGAAACCGTAATCCATTTATTGATAGTATGCGATATGCTTGTTATATTGATTTCTCAAACATGACATACATTGCAAGCCCAACTTATACTACCGGAATTGGAACACCTTGTTATGCTGTTTCAACTATTGGTTTAAATGAAAGTTCAGCATCTAACTTTGAATATATCTTAGCTCCTAATCCTTCAAAGGGCGAGTTTAATTTAATGATTGAATCAAATGTTACTGAAAAATATACGTTAATGATTACCGATGTTACTGGCAGAAATGTTTGTACAAAAACAATAAATGTTCTTAACGGATTTAACACCATTAATATTAATGATGTTAAATTACAAAGTGGAATTTATTTTGTAAATCTTATTTATAAAAACCAAAATAATTCTCGTAAATTAATTATCGAATAATTTTTTTTAAAAAAATAAAGCCTCTGAAATGTTCTATTTTCAGAGGCTTTTTTGTGTTTGCTATTATTTGTAGCAATCAATTAGTATATAACATAGTAAGTTTGCCAAAAAAATAAACTATGCTAGTTAAAACTTTTGGAAGTGCCGTTCAAGGCATAAGCGCAACAACTGTTACTGTTGAGGTAAATATTTCGCAAGGAATAAATTTCTTTTTAGTTGGTTTGCCAGATAGTGCAGTTAAAGAAAGTCACCAACGTATTGACGCTGCATTAAAAAATAATGGATTAAAAATTCCAGGAAAACAAATTACTGTAAATATGGCTCCTGCTGATATTCGTAAAGAAGGTTCAGCTTATGATTTAACCATTGCCGTTGGAATTTTAGCGGCTTCCGAACAAATATTTTCAGAAAATGTAGGTAAATATATTATTATGGGTGAATTGAGTTTGGATGGTGAACTAGTTGACTATGGTCCTATACAAGCTTCAGTTTTACCAGCTGCTGCGAAGGTGATATCACTTGCAAATGGGACTTCAAACCATGTCTTTCCAGGAATGTCTTAAGGAGTAACAAACTTTCTGTCTGGGACGTAGCTGCTGCTC
>CAIYSA010000026.1 GCA_903928655.1 uncultured Bacteroidota bacterium | reverse complement strand
TTTTAAGATATTTTTTAAAAAATTGCATTTCTGCTTCTTCAAAACCATAACAATAAAGTTCTCTACTCAAATTTGCTTTTTTAAATAATAAAATATGAATGGAGTTAGAAAGTTTTTTTTCAATATATACTTTATCGCTTTTTATAAAAGCATCGTATTCTCTAAACAGTTGATGTTTTTTATTCTCTGCAATCCTTTTAAAAAGGGTACCGCTAATTAAATGATTAAATATGGCTTTAATTTTTGTCATGTTTTATTTCAGAATTTTTCTCACTAGTTTTGCGAATGGTGATATTAAATTAAAGAATTTCTGTTGGCGTTTATAATGTTTTATTGTGTAAGTTGGATAATCACTATGCTTTTTAATTGGCAAGTTCATGTACCCATTAAATGTTTCCTCAGAAATGTCTAACTTCTTTAATACATAATCCAAATCTTCTTTACAACGCTCATCTGAATAATATTCGAGCTTCAATTCTTGTTGTGCTTGTTCTTTGGTTAATTGACCTGAACAAATTAAAACTGATAAATGAAATTTTTGTTTTCGAATATTAAATTTCTTAGGCAAAATATACCCTTGATAAAAACGAGTAAAAACAGACTCAAAATGTTTACCACCGTAATCTTCCCAACCTAATTCTTCAATAATAAATTTTTTAACAACATCGCGATTATATTCTATATAATTAAGAATACCAATAAACTGCATCTTATAAACAAGAGTTAAATAAGACTTTTTCCAAAAAGGTAACCTTGGATATGTTTTTAGTTTAACTGTCCCAAATTGCTTATGTATTCCAAAAACATTTAACTGATCATATTTTGACCAAGTCCAACCTGAGGGTAATTTTCCCCCTTCAGTTTGAATATTTCCACCATGTAATATATATTTTATTCCGTGTTCGGCGGCAACGTTAAATACAGTAGCCGCTATAGCAAAATCATTTACTAATTCAATATCAACCACAGAGGCTTTCAAAAAAGAAAGTTGAAGATCCTTAATCTCTTCCCAATTTACAACATGCGTGTATAAATCAATGTCCAATAATTGAAGAGTCTTATTAATATTTGTTACAGCCATATCAGAATTCCAACCATAATCTAAATGAACGGCTAGAGGATTAAGCCCAAGTACCTTTTTAACAAAATAGGCAACATAAGTGCTATCAACTCCCCCACTAACACCAATTACACAATCATATTTTTTTCCTTTTGACAATTGTTTAATTTGATTAACTAGTTCTGAATATTTTTGAATACGATCTTCTGGTTTAATAACATCGTCATTATGAATCTGATCAAAATAATCGCAATAATTACAAACACCTTTTTCATCAAATGTTATTTCTTCAGTATCATTAGTTGTGAGTAAACAACGCGAACATTCTATTTCTATTTCTTTTATTCCCATGGTTTATTTCTGAATTGATGAAATATTATTTTGCTCTAACCAAATACCCAATGCTGATAATCTAAAAGAATAGGGCTTACCTAACAAGTTTTGATCAAAATCCACAACAAATTTTTGATATTTAATTAAATCTTTTTTGTAGTCTTCGTTAAATTTATTTTGAGGAATAGTATATCCTTTTTTATCTTTTCTAAAACGAATGCTTTCAGGAACACAGGCCATGTTTTTTCTAACAATCCATTTTTGCCAACCCTCTCTAATCTTAAAATCATCTGGTAACTGATAACCGAAATCTACCAAATCAACATCTAGAAAAGGATGGCGGGTTTCAACACCAAAAGCCATAAAATTTCGATCATCCGATCTTAAATACCAAGGTAGTTGATATTTTAAAGTGTCTAACTTTAATGCATCAATTAATTTATTTGCTTTCAACCAATCTGTATCAAGCCTATTGTTGTATCTGCTTAAACCTAATTTAAATGAGATAGATGTTTTTATTTCGCCTAAAATAACTAAATGTAATCGGTTAACATTTAAGGATTTTATATCTGCATAATTTTTAGCAGCTGAAAGATATTTCAAAATATTTCCAGATAAAATTAACTGACGACAATACTTATAAAAATGCTGGTGGTAACCTGCAAAAACCTCGTCGCCTCCTTGTCCACCGAGCAAAACCTTTACTCCATTTTTTTTCACCAACCGTGCTACTGCCCATTCAGCATAATTGGATGCACTGTCTGTTGGGAAATCCTGATGAAAAATATGTTTAACCAAATCCTCAATAGTAAACTCTTCATAAGGATTTGTATAAAAAATATTTATTTTATCTATTAAATCATTTTCAATAATTTTAATATGATTAGATTCGTCTCCCTCCATACCAGGAAAAATAGCAGAAAATGTATTTACATTATTTCCCGAATCTTTTAATAAATCAACCACATGATATAAAATGGCACTTGAATCAACACCTCCAGAAATTGCAACTCCAATCTTTACATCAGCTCTCATTCTTCGGGAAACCGCTGACGAAAATAGTCTGTTATATTCCGCGAAAGCATCTTCCTGATTTATCTTAATGGTTTTTGATGGTAAAGTATAATAACTTTCCTCTACCATTTTATGGTCATCAAAAAAATACGAACTATAAAATCCTGCTCTGTATCTGGTGACTTCATTATAAAAAGTGGTGTCATCATAATCAAGCGAACCTTCATCAATAAAAGTTTGTATACTTTTTTTATTTAAAGAAAAATGTTGTTTTTTAAAACTCCGAAATTGTTTAACTTCTGAAGCAAAAATTAAACTTTCAGTATTCTTTATAAAGTATAAGGGCTTCACTCCAAAGCGATCCTTTGAAATAAATAATTTATTTTTTTCACTATCGTAAATAACTATAGCCCACATCCCATTAAATTTATTCAAACAAGCTTCTCCCCATTCCTGATAAGCTCTAACAATCACTTCAGTATCTGAATTTGTTTTAAAAGTGTATCCTTTTTGTTTCAAATCTTCTCTGATTTCCCAAAAATTATAAACTTCCCCATTAAATACAATCACTAAGCCATCTTCAAAAATCATAGGCTGATGGCCCGCGGTTGTAATATCAAAAATGCTTAATCGCTTATGTCCGAATAATAAATCAAATTTTCCATCTTCAATATCTGATAATGAATTCACATCGCATTTATAATCAGATGGAGTTAGTGCCGTTCTTAAAGAAACTATTTGCTTTGTTTTGGTATTAATTAAACAAACGCCTTCTCCATCGGGCCCTCTATGATTTATGGTACTTAATGAATGAATTGACTCAGCAATATCATCTTTTAATAGGCCTTCATTCTTATAATATGTTAATATTCCGCACATTCTTAAATTAATTTATTCGGTTCATTAAAAATAGCATTTTTTAATTATCGTTTTAAGTTCATCCTTACTATTTATAAAATGTAAATAGTCAACATTATTTTTTAATGGGAATTCTTTCTCATTTTGATACATCAAAACGGATTGCCTTTTAGCATGAACCCTTTCAAACATAACGGTTGAAATAAAGCATACAGCCAAATAACATTCGTTAAAAAACTCATCAGTCAATATGTTTTCAGTTTTGATAGTAAATTTACAATTTGGCAAAAACTTTAAGTAATGTTGTTGTAACAATTCGATTGAATGGTCGAAAAAAACCTTTTCTCTTGGATGAGGATAAATAATTAACTCTAACTCTTTATATTCAGAAAGACAGTCATCAATATCGTTTAAAATTTTTTCTTCAAAACATTCAATATCTAATCCTTGGTCAATATTCCCTAATTTATTTCGAACCCAACCTCCAGTTGAATAAAACGCAACCTTGTTATTTTTTACTGCTGGGAATTGATATAAATCAGCAACTTTATAATATAACTCGGGGCCAAATAATTTACAGGAATCATATACGACTGTTTTTTTGAATGCTTCAATTTCAGCAAACTGATATTCACTGCACAAAATTAATTCATTCGTCACTATTATTTTATTCCATTTATAGATAGGTACTTCAGATGTGATCTGATGCACGTAATTATGCTTTTTCATCAAACTATAACTTAAAAAAGCCGAATTCATGTCGTATATTCCAAACATGTATACATCCTTTATTTTTTGACGTTTAGAAAGTTTCAGAAAATTAGAAGTGATTAATATATTTTTTAAAACAAAGCTTAAACCGGATATATCTTTTTTAAACAAGCCGAGTATGAGTAATTGGATTTGAATTGGAAACGTAACAAATAGAAACCAAACTTTATGACCAAAGGAGCTGAAATAAACTAATTCTTGAGAGGTTACAAAAACCAACTCATTTTCAATTCCATAAAACCTCAAATAATGAATGCGTTCCTTTTTTGAAACGTCCGATAAATCATAAACAATACTAGAATTGTTATTACTTTCAGTTAGTTCATGACTATCCAATTTTACAGGGATACACGCTAATTTTCTTAATTCTGATAAAACAGATTTATAGGAATATCTATACTTTTCTGGTAAGTTAAAGCTGATATTAAATAATTTTTGATATGACAGTGAGGCACGATTAGTTTCGCCAATGACATAAAAAAACATTCCTTTAAAATAACTTAAGATCAGAAAAAAAAGCGTCATTAAATTAAGTTACTATTAAGTCAATTATTTGATGATAGCTATATTTCTTTTGCACTATCGTTTCTACAAATTCTCTAAACGCTCCATCTCCTCCACTTTTCTGGGTGATAATGTGAGCAAATTCTTTAATATATGGAATACCGTTGTTTGGTGTACCGCAAAGTCCAACTAATTTCAATAATTTAATATCATTAATATCGTCACCAATAAAAGCAACATCAGCTAACGTAATTTCTAACTTTGCACAAATTTCTTCAGCCACTGCAATTTTATTAATGACTCCGTCATAAAAAAAATCTACTTTCAATTTTTCAGCTCTTCGCTTAACAATCTCCGTTTTTTCGCCAGTGATGATCCCAACCTTTATGTTTAATTTTTTACAAATTAAAACACCAGCACTATCTGCTGTATTAAATTTTTTCCATTCGTTTCCTGATTGGTCATAATACATGCCACCATCGGTCCAAACACCGTCAATATCAGTTATAATTAATTTTGGTAATTCCATTAGAAAATAAAATAAGATTGCATTGGACAAGGAGAAAAACGCTTTAGTTCAATAGTGTTTAAACCAAATGCTTCGTTTACAGCTTTTGTTTCACCAGGAAAATTAGGGTCATTTAATTCATCAAAACTAATAATGCTACCTTTTACTAAATGAGGTTTTATAATATTTAAACAATCAAGCGTTGGTTTATAAATATCAAAATCAAAATGAGCAAATGCAATAATCGTTTGAGGATTTTCACTTAAATACTTTGCTAATTGAACGGGAGCATCACCTTTTACAATTTCATATTTTTTAATATGACTTAGTGGAGATTCATTTTGATGAATTGAAAGTAATTGATCTAAATAATCTGTATAATTTTCAGTTACACTAAACGCTCCTTCTTTAATAATATCATGCTTCCCATCATCATTGGTGTTTGTATTTTTAAATCCTTCAAAGGTATCAAATCCAATAATTTTTCTATTGTAATTAAATGGCTCATAAATTCCACGCAAATTAGAAAGCGTTACCATGTTTGTTCCCCAACGCGTTCCAAACTCCATTATGACGCCATGCGTATTTACAAATTGTTGGTATATATGTTGAAAATAAAGAACTTTGGATAACTCCTGACGCTTTAAAAATAATGGTACGTGAAATGATTTCTCATTATCGGGCACAGGGTTAGAATTAATTAAATCGGCTAAACCCAAACGGTTTTTTTGCTCGTTAACTGATGAAACTGTATTTGTTTGAATTTTCATTAATTATATATTTTCTGGGTAAATAATTTCATTTTCAGCAATATCAACTTTCAATATTTTGCCAATTAATTTATCTTTTTCAGTCCACTTAAAGCCATCTCCTGGAGATAGCAAGTGTATGTCATTTTCAGTTATCATTCGACCTTTTTTTAAATTTTTATTTGTAGCAATTGACCTTTCCAACTTAACACGTGATGCCATTACAGAGGGCTCAATAAAAATTTCTTCCTTCCCAAAACTCATTTCAAGTACTCTAATATCACGTACCATTCTGTAAATACCATCAGCGCCTAAAGATCCTTTTTGGTCAGTTCCTTTCATTCGCCTATCCAAGGTGATGTGTTTCTCTATAATTTCTGCTCCCATGGCAACGGCTGCCAATGGTGAGGATATTCCTATGGTGTGATCAGAAAAACCGATGGTATATTGACTATAATTTTTTTGAAGGTATTTAATAGTATTTAAATTGACATTTGTTGGTTTAGTTGGATATTCAGACACACAATGTAAAATGCTGATGTTAGTATGGTAACTACTTACAATTGCGATAGCATCATCTAACTCTTTTTTACCAGCCATGCCTGTAGAAAGAATAATGGGAATTTTTGTTTCGGCTAAGGCCATCAGTAATGGCAAATTTGTTAAATCCCTACTCGCCACCTTTAATTTATCAGGTGTAAATAATCGTAACATGCTTAAGCAACCAGTAGCACAAAGTGTTTCAACAAAATCTAAACCAAAGGATTTTGTGTACTTATAAATTTCAAAATGTTGTTCATCATTAAGTTCTAACTTTTCGCGATGCTCACCGTAGGTTGCTCCAAAAGAATTTGCATTCAAATAAGGTGCCGCCATTTGTGAAGCAGATAACTCTTGCTTTAAATCACGTTTAGTTAATTTTACAGCATCCATGCGCTTTAAATCGTAACCAAATAATTCTTCAGTTACTGGCCGGGCAACTGCATCAACTATTAACTTCGCAATATCTATTGAGCCATTATGATTTTGGCCTATTTCTCCTATTATATAAGTCATAATTTTTTAATTTTTTTAAAATGCAATTAATCTTAAATCTTATTATAAAAAGCAATTATTGCATCTGTAATTCTAATTATATCATTCTCATTAAGCTCATAATATAAAGGTAATCTTAATAATGTATCCGAATATAAATCAGCATTAATTAATTCTTCTCCATTATAGTTATTATTATAAAATGGACTTTTATGCAAGCTTAAATAATGAAAAATCGCCAAAATATTTCTATCTTTTAAATACTGAATTAATTGTAATCGCTCGTTTAAATTACGGCAAATTATATAATATATATGAGCATTATTTGTTGCATATTCAGAAATAAAAGCCTGTTTAATTCCTATTGCTTTTAAAACGCTGAGTTTTTCATTGTATGTATTCCAAATTTCTTTTCTTTTTAGTTGAATTTTTTTAATATTTTGAAGTTGCGCAAATAAAAATGCGGCCGTAATTTCTGAAGGTAAATAAGAGGATCCAATGTCAACCCACTCGTATTTATCTATTTCTCCTCTAAAAAAAGCAGAACGATTGGTTCCTTTTTCACGAATAATTTCTGCCCTTTTAATAAATCGATCATCGTTAATAACCAACATTCCTCCTTCGCCTGAAATAATATTTTTTGTTTCATGAAACGAAAAAGCCGCTAAGTGCCCAATGGAGCCCAACGGGCGTTCTTTATAATATGAATCAATTGCTTGTGCTGCATCTTCAACAACAAATAAATTATATTTCTTTGCTAATGACATTATTTTATCCAAATCACAGGCAATACCAGCATAATGCACTGGCAATATTACTTTTGTTCTGGATGTAATTAAAGCTTCAATTTTATTTACATCCATATTGGGGCTGTCCTTGCAACTATCTACAAAAATAATTTTCGCTCCTCGAAGCACAAAAGCATTAACGGTTGATACAAAAGTATAGGCCGGAGCAATAACCTCATCCCCTTCTTTAATATCTAACAATATGGCCGCCATTTCTAAAGCAGTAGTACAAGAAGTTGTTAATAAAACTTTTTTGAATCCATATTTGTTTTCAAAAAAATCATGACATTTTTTTGTAAAAAAACCATCTCCTGATATTTTACCATTCAAAACTGCTTTCCTAATATATTCAGTTTCATTACCACTAAAATATGGTTTATTAAACGGGATGTGGTTCATGTTTAAAAAATAGTATTTATTAAAACTGAATTAAATATCTCATTTTATTTATCAGAAAAACTGGCTTAAGAAGTGAAATAATTTTCTTTATAAACGTATGCTGTTTCATCAATTAATTTCATGTAATCACTGTACAAAATACTGATGCCATCTGGTAATTTAATATTTTTGGTTACGTCAACAATATGCTTGTCGGTTATTGCATTTAAAACATCTTTTAAGGTTACTTTTTCAAATGGTGTAACCCCAATTTTAGCTTGTACTGATGTGGCATATTCGTAATCTTCAGGATAATCGATACTTAAATTTACATACTTCACAAATGCTCTTTCATCCTTAAATTCAATACATGCTTTTTTACACGTTTCATCATTCAATACAAACCATGATAAATATTCACTTACAAAAGGATCTTCCATTTGCAAATACAATTTCCATAAATAACTTGTTTTAAATAATTCGGCACTTACACCAAACGGAACATTATTTACTCTCACATAATCCACATCTTGCTCCTGAAAAATAGTCACCATTCGATCCATCAAAACAGGATCAGTAAATGGATTGTCGCCAGTAACTCTAAATACGGCAGCCGATTTATTTTTTATGGCTACTTCCAATAAGCGATCAATAACGCTTTCGGGATGACCTTGGTAAGTTGGTAAATTTTTACCTTTAAATAATTGAGCTAAAGGCTCATCCTCTAAAAGATAACTTGTTGCCAATTCGATATGAGTAATATTTTTACAATTTGCTTTTAAACGGTTATATAACGAAACGATGGATTCATTTTCACCAAATGGTTTCATCACCTTTAGCTTTAAACGTTTTGATTTTAAACGGGCTATAAGCGCTGCTGTTACATTTTTTTTATCAAAACCCTCAATTTCACTTTCAATAAATGTTTTACCTTCATTGTCGCGTTTAAATACACCATTCCCTAAATATTTTTTAAATAAAATATTACGAAAACCTTTTTCTGCTTTTACTGGATGCTTCACAGGCTTGCCTAATGTTTGCTCGTAGTGTGCAATTGTACTAACAAGTATGGCAAATTCATTTGGCTCCAAAGAAACCTGATAATCAAATTGCCTATCGTTCCGATGAATGGTGATGTGTTTTTCTAAATAACTACAACCCAAAGCCATTGCCATACAAGGCAAAATTTGAGTATCCAAACTATGGTCGGCAAAACCAGTTGGCAATGCATACCTCGTTTTTAAATAATTTAGAGCTAATAAATTATGTTCATTTGGTTCGGTTGGGTAATTACTAAAACCATGAAATAAACATTCAATGATTTCACCAAATTGCTCAACAGCCTGTTTTATTTCATAATCAGTGCTGCATTGAGTTTCTAAAATAATTTTACAATCACCCTTATCTTTAATGTATTGCAAAAATAATTGATTCGTTAAATCCGTTCCATGGATTTTAACCAAACGGTAACCGTAGTTATAAGCTAAATCAAAAGAAGCTTTTTCAAGTGTGCAAGGAATTAAATCCATTTCAATTTCCTTACAGTACGCAAACAAAGTCTTCCATTGTGTTTCAGTAAACTCAGTATCCTTGTACAATTGATACTTGCTATATTCTTTTGTGCAAAACTCATTCACGTTCATTATTTGCACTGTAAAATAATCAGCATTTGCTTTTTTACTCGCTAAAGCTAATTGTTTAAGATAATCAAAATTACCCTTATGATTATAGGCACTTTCTGCAATTATTTTCATTTGGAGATATTTATTGTTTTTTATTTGCCATGGAATACACTTTTATATTCGTTGGAGTTTGTTTACAACAAACTTTTTTTTGGCTATTTCATTATAATTTAATTTTTAAAACAACTTTATGTAACTGTTCTGTTTTAATTCCTGGAGAATGGGCATCTTCTGGATATACCACCACAAAGGCATTTTTATTCAATAATAGATTGGTAAAATCCTGATCATTATAAAGAACATAATCTTTTTCAAAATCAAATTCTCCTTCAACACCTTTGCAATTACTCAAGTTTTTCCAACCAAATAATTCGGTGCCCGCTATGATAAAATGGATATCAATATACTTTTTATGTGCTTCCAATTTAGGGATCTCCTCAGCACTTGTGCCTGGCTTCGAAATAATTGCAAATAAATAGTCACCATCGATATCTAATTTTCCCTCAGGCAATTGACTTAAATTTTCTTTTTCCAAGAAAGAAAACG
>CAIYSA010000025.1 GCA_903928655.1 uncultured Bacteroidota bacterium | reverse complement strand
CGGTATTTTTATGTCTGTTGAGCTAAATACTAATTTCCCCCATCTATTATAAATCAAACATTCGAAATTTACAATATTGGTTCCTTTTATTTCAAAAAAGTCATTTGATTTATCTCCATTTGGAGTAAATACATTGGGAATAATCATTATTGCTTCTGCATCAATTGCGTTGATGTATAACGAATCATATGCACTGCAACCAAAAGAATTTGTTACGGAATAAGTTACTAAATAAATACCTCCAGAGTTATATATTTGAGATCCTGGAGTGTGGTTTAGAGAAGTGCTTCCGTTTCCAAAATTCCAATTAAATGAAGTTCCACCAGTTCCTAAATCAGAAAAATTAATTGTTAAAGGCGCAATTCCTGATAATGCATCTGCAACAATACTTGCGGTTGGATTTGGATTTGTAGTTACAGTAAACACTACAACGGTTGTTGGAATACTACATCCGTCAGAAACAATTGCAGTATAGGTTTGAACACCAGTTGTGATGTTTGGAATTGTAATTGAAGATGTGCTTCCTGCAATAGGCAACCATGTATAAGTAAGTGCTGGAGAAATTGTACCCGCACAAATTAGATTAGTGTTATTGCCAATGCAAACTGTTTGTGAGCTACCTGTAATATTTAATGGCGCTAATACATTTATGGTAATTGTACTTGTTATGTTGCAGCTGTTAGCATCTTGCGCAATAACCGTATATATAGTAGTTGTTGCGGGCGTAACCGTTTGTGGTCCAGGGCCTGTAAGTCCGCCAGGATTCCAGGTGTAAGAATAAACAGGTACACCACCAGTTAAGGTATTTGTTAGCGTTGCACTATTGCCACTGCAAAGAGTTGTAGTGTTAGAGCCAAGTGATAAAAAAATCGGAGTAGGTTGACTTACTGTTACAACACTATTTGTAGTACAGCCGTTTAAATCTGTTACAATTAATGAATACGTGCCTGCCGCACAACCAATAACAATATTGGAAGTTGTTGTTATTACAGGTGACCAAGCACACGTAAAAGGCGGGCTACCACTTCCAATTGTTGCAACAATTGATCCAGTAGATTGACCAAAACATAATACTGGAGATATGCTGAAGGATGATACAAAAGGACTTGGATAATTATTTATTAGTAAAGTATTTGTATTAATACAACCACCATTAGATAAGGTAACCGTATATACGGTTCCAAATGCTAAGCCTATGGCAACTGAACTTGTAGATACGCCGGAACTCCATGCATAAGTTAATCCAGCTGTAGATGAAACCGCAACGGATGCCGTTCCTGTTCCTGATAAAAGCCCGCAACCCCCCCCTGCAGTTGTGATAGTTGAGGTTAGGCCAGGAGTTATACTTATAACGTTGGAAGAAGTGCTACTACAAAGCCCAGTAGAGGCAATATGAGTAATAGTATATGTACCCAGACCGCTAAAGACGGGATTAAATGTGGAGAGTGTTGATGTTGAAGGGCTAACTCCGATTGAAGGACTGACGGACCAGCTTTCTACTCCAGAAGCTAAGGATGTGAAGTTAGCTGTGCTTCCTGCGCATAAGGTTGGTGGGGAAGCAAATAAAGCATTCATTGAGCCAATATACACTGTAATTGTTGGATTGAGAATACCGCAACTACATTGAACTTTTTTGATTGGACTACAGGTATCCCAAGCTACAGTATAGGTAGTTGTTGATAAAGGATTTACCATAATTGTTGTAGTATTTACTGCAATAACCCCTAAAGGTCCTCGCCAAACAATTGAATCACAGGTACTACACCCAGGTATTAAAGTTTTCTTTTCTTTACAACCACTAGGGAGATTGAATGTAAGGATAACTGGACCTCCGCAGGATGGAGCTCCTAGGGATGTTGGCGGACTTGAAGTAATAAAACCTGGAACGCATGGAACGCTGACTCCAGGAACCGTAAATGAATTAATTGGACCAAAAGGACCAAAATATGAAACGCCTCCCGAACCTCCTACTATTTCGCGACTTGCAAAATAATATACCTTTCCAGGGCATAAATCTATAAAGGGAATAAAAGTAGTGTGATATGGCTCTAAAACACAACCGTCGGACCAACCTAAAGCGGCAGTATACCCAGGAACATTTAAAAGAGAATTGAACCATGGAAACGAGTTGAAAGATGTTCCCGCGCCAGTCCAGGTTTGTAGATAAGTTTTTAAGCACGCATCTAATGCGGTATTTGAAAAGAGTAATGGGCTGCAAGTAACTTTTGTTTGCATCCAAAAGGGACCATTACCACAAGTTGCAGGGTCAGAGGAGCCTGAAATTGTAACGCCAGTTGAACCTATAGTATAAGAAAAACCTATTAACGGTAAACCATGAGCTGCTTTTAGTGATTTTGTTGAACCTGCAATCAATATAATTAATAGAAGCAGCGAAGTGTTGAATTTTTTCATTACTCTTTCGAATTCTTTTTTAGTTATTTTATGCAATGTATAAAAATTAGAGTAGTAAAATGAATTATTCAATAAGCTAAAGACTATATTTACTCATTTGTATATTTTGGCCAAAATAGAATCCACTTTGATTAACTTAATAATATTATTCACTATATTTATTAATGTTTACTTAACATTATAGTTCACATTTAGATATACATTTGAACAATATATTATTATAATATGAATACTCAAAATAATGCTTATAAAATTCTTCTAGTTGATGACGAACAAGATATTTTAGATTTTTTAAGCTACAATTTAAATAAGGAAGGATATCAAGTTTTTACTGCGTTAAACGGACGCGACGCAGTAAACATAGCTAAAAAAGAAATCCCTCACTTAATTGTGTTAGACGTTATGATGCCTGATATGGATGGAATTGATACGTGTCGTGAAATTCGTTCTATACCAAATTTAAAAGATGTAATGGTTACTTTTTTGAGTGCAAGAAACGAAGATTATTCTCAAATTGCGGGTTTTGAAGTTGGTGCTGATGATTATATTACTAAACCAATTAAGCCTAGAGTTTTTACAAGTCGTATAAAAGCATTACTTCGCAGATTTGCTCCTAACCAAGCAAAAGATGAACAAGTTAACTTAGGGGATATCAAAATTGATAAAGAAAAGTATGCAGTATATAAAGGTGGTGTAGAAATTACATTTCCTAAAAAAGAATTTAAACTATTGGTTTTACTTGCTAGTAAACCGGGCAAAGTATTTACCCGAGAGTATATTTTAGAACAAGTTTGGGGTGATGAAGTTGTAGTTGGAGATAGAACAATTGACGTTCATATTAGAAAACTTCGCGAAAAATTAGGGGATAATTATATTAAAACTATTAAGGGTATTGGATATAAATTTGAGTTTTAAATAAAGAAATAATTTTTTTAAAAGGTCCGTTTACATTTGTAAACGGACCTTTTATTTTTATATATAATTAGTTTTTTAATCTACAGAAATATAATCTTTACTAAAATAAACGCCTCTTACTTCTTTTTCTAATTGTAAAATAATATCATTAGCTAAACTGCTTGCGCCAAATCGAAACCATTTATTATCTAACCATGCATTTCCAAGTGTTTCGTGAAGCATTACTAAATACTGAATAGATCCTTTTGCTGTACTTATCCCGCCTGCTGGCTTCATCCCAATCATAATCCCAGTTTTGTAATAATAATCTTTTATCGCGTCAAGCATCACTAATGTTACGGGCATAGTTGCAGCAACTCCAATTTTTCCAGTTGATGTTTTTATAAAATCTGCTCCTGCATAAATTGCAATATCACTTGCTTTTCTAACATTATCAAGGGTTGAAATTTCTCCAGTTTCAAAAATAACTTTTAATCTAGCGTTGTGTTTTTTACAAGCCTCTTTTATTGTGGCAATTTCATCAAACACAAAATTGTAATTTCCTTTTAAAAATTCGCCACGACTAATCACCATATCAATTTCATCAGCACCATAATCTAAAGCTAATTGCGTATCTAATAATTTAATTTGTAAAGTTGAATTTCCACTCGGAAATGCAGTTGAAACAGATGCTACTTTAACATTGCTGCCTTTTAATGCCTCTTTAGCGGTTTTTACAAATGTTGGATAAACACACACGGCCGCAGTTGAAGGTAAATCAGGTAAAGCATCGTGCGGATGCATGGCTTTATAACACATTTGTTTTACTTTTCCGTCAGTATCTTTCCCTTCAAGCGTGGTTAAATCAATCATGTTTAAAGCAAGCTTTAAAGCCTTAACTTTACTTTCCTTTTTTATACTTCGTGTATTAAAGCGGGCCACTCGTTCTTCTATACCTACTTGGTCAACTGTTGGGCTATTTTTAAAATTGTATTCCATAGTGTTTTATAAAAACTTATTTCGCGCTTGTTAATTATACACAAAACTGATAATTCAATCAAATATAAAAATAAAATATTGTATTTTTAAATTCTAATATTAAGTATTTTGCAAAGTAACACTTCTGTTTTTTCAAATCATAACGAGCTTGTAAGTGTAAGCGATAAAGAAAATAAGTTATCGCATAAAGGCCTTGTAATTTGGATGACTGGTTATTCGGGTTCCGGAAAAACAACTTTGGCGTATCATTTAGAAAAAAAACTTTTTGATAAAGGTATTTTGACAAAGGTTTTAGATGGCGATGTTTTAAGGACTGGAATTAACAAAGATTTAGGTTTTAGTACTGAAGACAGGACTGAAAACATTAGACGTACTGCTGAAATGGCTAAAGAATTAGCTAGTTGTGGCATTGTTGTTATTTGTAGTTTAATTACACCAACAAATGCACTAAGGTTATTGGCCGAAAACATAATTGGGCAAAATTATTTCAAACTTTATCATATTTCTACGCCTTTAGATATTTGTGAGCAACGCGACGTAAAAGGTCATTATGCAAAAGCAAGAAGTGGCGAATTAAAAAACTTTACCGGGATTTCAAACCCTTTTGAAATGCCAACAACCGCAACCTTTAATATTGATACAAGTAATTCAACAATCAACAAAAGTACTGATATTTTATTTGATGATATTTTCCCTTTAATTACAATTTGATGTTTGCTCTTTGCGATAGATTAATACAAAAAAACAAATTTAAACCATATAAAAAATTATTTGGAAACTATTCTTTTTCATGTTTTGATGAAATTGATAACATTCCAATTGACCAATGGAAAGAGGCTATAAAAGATGAAAATCATTTTTTATCACATTCCTATTTAGGCATCATACACAAACAAAAAACTGATAACTTTAGATTTAAATATGTTATTGTTTATAATCGAATAAAGCCAATTGGAGTTGTTTATTTTCAGATAAATGATTTTTCAGCTTCTTTATTTGGAGAGCTTATGGCACATCAAATAAATGAATTGCAGAGTAAAAAAAATTCTGTATTTCAAAAATACATTAAGCATAATGAAGACGAAACTATTATGCGTTTAGTAACGTGTGGCAATAATTTTATTAGTGGTGAGCATGGCTTTTATTTAAATGTAAATAGTAAAAAAACAACTTTTAAAATTGTTGAAGGCATTATTGACTGCGTATCGCGTGCCGAAAAATTAAGAGGCAAAATATCAGCCGTACTTGTAAAAGATTTTTACGAAGAAGGGTTTGGAGATAAAGACTGCTGGTACTGCACAAAGTTTAAACACTTTAATGTTGAGCCAAATATGATTATTGATTTACCAGAAAGTGTTTTAAACTTAACAGATTATTTAAATAGTTTTTCTAAAAAATACCGAAATAGAGCAAAAGGAATTTTAAAAGCAAGCGCGCCCTTAATAAAAAAACAACTTACTGTTGATGAAGTTATAAAATAAAACGACACGCTATACAGCTTGTATTTTCAAGTGTTTACACAAGCCAAATTTAAGCTAGTGCAACTTTCAAAAACATATTTTAGCGATGTAATTAAAACACAATCCGATTTGTTTTACGTGAACGCGTGGTTTTTAAATAATGAGATTGTTTCTTTTGCGAGTGGCTTTTATTTAACCAATGAAATTGAAGCGCACTATGTAGGATTTGATTATAAAAAAAATAAAGAGTTTGAATTATACCAAACTATTTTATATGGTTATATTGAAGAGGCAATCACTAAAAAGAAATCAAAAATTAATTTAGGAAGAACGGCCTCCGAAATTAAAACAACCGTTGGGGCAAAAGCTCACGAATTATTGTGTTACATTAAACCACAAAATGCTGTGTCTAAATTAATTTTAAAACCGTTTATGCAATTTTTACAACCAACAGAATGGATTCCACGAAACCCTTTTAAATAATAGGAATGTACGCATCAAAAAAAGCGAAACAAATTTGTTTCGCTTTTTTAATTTAATTAATTCTGAAAAAGAATTTTAGTGTTTTGTTAAATAATCAGCAACACCTTTATGGTCAGCTTGCATACCATCTTTCCCTTTTACCCAGTTTGCAGGACAAACCTCTCCATTTTCTTCAGTAAATTGTAAAGCATCTAAAACTCTTATTGCCTCATCAACATTACGGCCTAATGGTAAATCATTAATTAATTGATGACGAACAATACCTGCTTTATCAATTAAAAATAATCCACGGAAAGCAATCATTGGTCCAGTTGCAATTAAGTTGTCATTATCATCTACATCATAATCACCAAATAATGTATCAAAATTTAATGAAATTATTTTTGTAGTATCTGCTACAATTGGGTAAGTAATTCCTTTAATTCCACCTGCATTTTTCTCAACTTGTAACCAACCCCAATGGCTTTGTTCTGTATCTGTGCTACACGCAACTACTGCACAACTACGGCTTTCAAACTCTGCTAATTTCTCTTGAAACGCGTGTAATTCTGTTGGACAAACAAATGTAAAATCTTTTGGGTAAAAGAAAAATATAACGTGTTTTTTACCAATGTATTGATCTAACGAAAAATTTTCTACTATTTCCATTCCGTTAAGTACTGCTGCTGCAGTAAATGAAGGTGCTTTTTTTCCTACTAATGCCATGTTATTGTTTTTTTAAGATTAATAATTTTTTGTACAAAATTATCATTTACTTTGTTTAAACCATTTAATTTTAAAATTGTTTAACAAATAATTAATAAAAGAGGATTTATATTAAATTTTTTTTAAGTATTCATACTAAACCAAAACTAAAATGCCATTAACAATAGGACAATCAGCACCAAATTTTACTTTATTTAATACTGAAAAAAAAGAAATTTCATTAACCGATTATAAAGGTAAAAATGTAGTTATTTTATTTTTCCCTCTCGCATTTACAGGCGTTTGTACTGCCGAGCTATGTAATATTAGAGACAATTATAATGTTTACACATCACTAAATGCTGAGGTAATTGGCATTTCAGTTGATTCGTTATTTGTATTAGAAAAATTTAAAAATTCAGAAAATTATAATTTCGATTTATTGTCTGATTTTAATAAAACGGCTTCAAAAGATTACGACACCTTATACGAAACATTTGCTTTTGGTATGCAAGGCGTATCTAAGCGCTCGGCTTTTGTGGTTGATAAAAATGGTATTTTACAATATGCTGAGGTTTTAGAAGATGCCGGTAAACAACCAAACTTTGATTCAATTAAGGCTTGTTTAGAGAAAATATAGTTATGATGGAAAGCATATTAAATGATTTATTATGTTTTTCTTATTCAATGTGTAACATAAAAAAATCTAACATTTTATAATCCGCTACATTTTCATCTTAACAAATTATATTTATCTGTTTCGCCTGCGTTCTATTAATTGAAAATTAAAATGCTTAAATCTTATTTCGATAAAAATTTAATAGAGGCTGGTTGTGATGAAGCGGGCAGAGGTTGTTTAGCAGGTCCTGTTTATGCAAGTTCTGTAATATTACCAAAAAACTATAAAAACAGATGGTTAGATGATAGCAAAAAACTAACTGATAAACAACGTTACGAACTTCGGCCTGAAATTGAAAGTAAAGCGATTGCTTGGGCAATTGGCGTTGTTGATAATGTTGAAATAGACGATATAAATATTTTGAAAGCTTCGTTTTTAGCAATGCACCGTGCCATTGCAAAGCTTAAACAAAAACCCGAATTACTTTTGATTGATGGAAATAGATTTACTCCATATAAAAAAACGCCGCATCAGTGTATTGTAAAAGGCGATAGTAAATACTTAAGCATTGCGGCAGCAAGTATTTTAGCAAAAACTTACCGCGATGATTATATGAAAGAGCAAGCCATTATTTATCCTCAATACAGTTGGGAACAAAATATGGCTTACCCTACCAAAAAACACCGCGAAGCTATCAGGCAATTTGGTACTACACCATTGCACCGCATGACTTTTCAGTTATTACCCAAACAGTTAGAATTACAATTTTAGATTACGGCGAGTTTTTATTTCTCAAAAAAATAGAAGAATTTTGCCTAGATGTGTGTTTTTAATAAAATTCTATTAAATTAGCAAATTATAAAACCGATTTTTTGTGCAAGAGGATAAGAATATATATTTAATAGTAAGCGCTATTCCTAATCCGGATGATGTGTTTAGCTATAACTCTTATGTTTTTCAAATTGCTAGTATATTTAATTTATACAGAGCTGTCAACGTGTGTCGCTACAGAACTATTGAACAAGTTATTGGTAATAGTGGTGTTAAAACAACGGCTATTTTTACTTTCCCTGATGTGACAGCTATAAAAGATATGTTAGCAAGCCCCGAGTTTAATGCTTTAAACGACTTGCGTGAAAAAGCCTATACTAAAACAGTTGATTATTTAATTTGTATTAATTAGTTAGGTTAAGTTTAATTCAACAAATTGCAGTTAAGCGATTTAATTAAGCAAGTCTCTGAGCAACCTATTTTTATTCTAAATTTCAAGTAATTTAAAAGTTGTTAAGTCTACATGATTATGGACTTGATAATTAATTTAAAAATGGCTGAAGGAAATAAAAGTTCCAACACCGAAACAATAGCACAATTTTGAAAATCATGGTTTTTTTGCAACGAAAAGCATGAACAATTGCTGGTGATTTTATCCTTTTGAAACAAACTCTTTTTTGATTTTGATTTTTATAAAAACACTATAAACAATCTTAATTTCTGATTTAAAAAGGCATTTTTAACTGAAACACATGAAAAAATAGGTTTCATTTTGCAATGAAACCTATTTTGAAACCAAAAAAACGCCATTATGATGCAATAATTGGTTTTTTTGCATTTTTATAAATTTATTTTTTAAATTTAGCTTAAGATGTCAAAATGCAATTTATTTTTTTTCTCATTTCTGTTACTTTCTTATTCGATTTTGGCTCAAACGCTTACCTCAAAACAAGAAAAAGCGATTAGAAACACCATTGCCTTTCAATTTGGAGAACTTCATGCGCAAAGTTGTTTGTTGCAAATAGGCGCTGCAACCTTTCAGTATTTAGACGGTGATACTTTATTCAATCCTCAAGGGTTTCATTATGTGTTTCATTTAAAAGGTGATTCGCTCGAACGTTTAGATCATTCATTGTTTCACGGTGGCGATAACAATAGGTTTTTATTCACGTATAATCATAATTTATATGCCTTAGGCGGATATGGTTATTTTACAACCAATAATAATTTAAAATATTTTAATTTAAGATTAAAAGAATGGTGTTATGTAAAAACTGTTGGTGACGTTCCTCCTTTTATTTTAGGGCCCGCTTTTAAGCATGGCGAATATATTTACTCGTTTAATAATTTTAAAGCAGGCAATAATGTAGAGCCTGATTTACTTGATTCTAATGATTATAGGCTCAATTTAAAAACCATGCAGTGGCAACGCATTTCTAGTAGCATGGACCACCATGCTTTTTTTCCAAAATCAAAATTTATTTTCATGAGGGATTATTTAATCTTATTTAATGATTTGAAAACAATGGTAATTGCCACCCACCTTAATCAATTTAAGGTGATAAATAATGAAGATTATGGCATTGGACTGGCCACTAAATTGAATTTGGTAAATGGCAATACCTGTTATTTTAATCGGTTTCATGATGATCGATTTAATGATATTACTCTAGATTTTGATCACATTTGGAAATCTAATACAGTAAAGGCTAAGGATATAATTTGGCAAGCACAGGAACATAAAAACACATCTAGATTTCAAATTATAATGATTATTGTTTTATTAGCCATAGGTTTAATACTTTGTTTAATTTATACAAGGCGAAAGCAACACCGAGCCTCTATCATAAATACTGTTAACAATCAATTAGAAAAGGTTTTGGAACCAGTTCAAGTAAAAGCAGAATCGCACGCCGATCACAAAGAGTTAAAGCGAATTACACAAGTATTTATGGATTTAACTGTTTCGGAAATTAATTGGGACGAAATGGATAAGATTTTGAACATCTCCCATTTAGAAGGAGACAGCCGAAAGCTCCGCCGGCACCGACTTTTAAAAGATTTCCCTGAAGGAATGATTACGCGTAATAAAGCTGAAAACGATAAGCGACGATTTACATTTTTATTAAACAGAGCTATTTTAGAAAAATTTTATAACTCCAAATTGTAAATAGGTCTTCCTTTATCCATCATTTTTCTTTATTAAATAGGTTTCATGAGGCGCATGATACCTATTATGAAACCGCTACCAATTGATTTTCAGATACTTTAATCTTTGTTTTGCATATAATTTTTAAAAGAAAATTAGGCGGAACTCGAAAAGCCATTAGAGTAGAGGTGTTTAAAATATAAATTATAATGAAAAAATTACTACTAACTGCAATTTCAGCTTTTGGTTTACTAACAATTTCGATGGCGCAATTGCCATCTTACGTGCCTACAAGCGGACTTATTGGCTGGTGGCCATTTACTGGGAACGCTAATGATAATAGTGTTAATTTAAACAATGGAACTGTTTATGGTGCAACATTAACAACTGATAGATACGGAAATCCGAGTTGTGCTTATTCTTTTAATGGCCTTACTAACTCTATAACAGCAACACCATCTACATTACCATTAGGAAGCGCGCCGCGTTCTGTTCATGCTTGGTTTAATACAACTAGTGGAGCAATACCAACAAGTCAATACCCTAATTTACAGGCCATAACAGGTTATGGTAATCCAACTTCAGGGGCTGTTATCTTTGATCAAATGGTCGTTGCCCCTACCGGAAGGTCTTATTTTGAATCTGGATCATCGCTTAATCAAATTTATTCGGCAAGCCCTGTAAATGATGGATTTTGGCATAACGTAGTTACAACGTATGGTGGCCCTGGAACCAGGGTAAAAATGTATATAGATGGAGTAATTAATGATTCTACAGCAGTTTTAACTTTAGGGACATCCTCTAGTGTTTTTGGTATTGGTAATACTTCATATGCTAATATACCTTTTCAAGGTAAAATTGATGATTTAGGTATGTGGAATCGTGCATTAACTGCAACTGAAGTTTGTCAGTTATACAATAATCCAAGTTTTAATATTACCGCCTCAAGTTCAACTATTTGTGCAGGTAAAAGCACAACTTTATCAGTAAGCGGGGCATCAACTTATACTTGGAGCAATGCAAGTAATGCAACAAGCATTGTAATTACCCCAACTATAAGTGTAAGCTATACAGTAAACGGAACAACTACTGCTGGTTGCAATATTGTAGCAACCAAAAGTTTAATTGTAATACCTAATCCAACCGTTTCAGTTACAAGTGGCACAATTTGTTCAGGCTCTGCATTTACTATATCACCTTCAGGAACTAGCACCTATTCATATTCTTCAGGTTCTGCAATAGTTTCGCCAACTTCAAGTGCAACGTATAGTGTAACAGGAACTGCTATTAATGGCTGCACTAATATGGCAATAAGCTCAGTTACGGTAAATGCAACTCCTACAATTTCTGTAACTAGTGGTGCAATATGTGCAGGCAATCCATTTACAATGGTTGCTAGTGGTGCCGGCACTTATACTTATTCTGGAGGTTCAGTAGTGGTTACGCCAACAACCAATACAAGTTATAGTGTTACAGGAACTAGTACTTTAGGTTGTGTTGGTTCTAATACAGCAATTAGTTCAGTTACTGTAAATGTTAATCCTATAGTAACAGTAAATAGTGGTGTAATTTGTTCTGGTAATTCATTTACAATGGCCGCAAGTGGAGCTAGTACTTATTCTTATTCTAGTGGTTCGGCTATTATTACTCCTTCAATTAGCTCATCTTATTCAGTTACAGGGGCAAGTGTTGAAGGCTGTACAAATACTGCAGTGAGTTCAGTTACGGTAAATGCAACTCCTACAATTTCTGTAACTAGTGGCGCAATATGTGCAGGTAAATCATTTACAATGGTTGCTACTGGCGCTGGCACTTATACTTATTCAAGCGGATCTGCAATTGTTACGCCAACGGCAAGTACGAGTTATAGTGTTGTTGGAACAAATTCATTAGGTTGTGTGAGTTCAAACACTGCTGTTAGTTCTGTTACTGTAAATATTAATCCGACTGTTGCCGCTTCTTCTTCTAATTCACTAATTTGTTTAGGTGAAAACGCTTTATTATCGGCATCAACTTCAGCAACATCTTATACTTGGAATACTGGTGCTACAACAATGTCGGTTTCGGTTTCACCAACAATTACTTCAACGTATACTGTTAGTGTTTCTAATGCTGCGGCATGTGTTGCTTCATCAACGGTTATGGTTACAGTAAATGCTTGTACAGGAATAAATGAACTTTTAGAAAATTCAATTTATGTTTATCCTAATCCCACTAATGGATTTTTAAATATTAGTTTAATTGCTGAATTATCTCAAAATTCTTCATTAGAAATTTATGATGCTTTAGGAAAATTAGTTTTCAAACAAGTTTTAGTAAATGAATTAAACACAATTAATATTTATAATTTAGTTGATGGTATCTATACTTTTAAAGTTTTAAATAACTCTAATTTGATAAAAACAGGAAAATTAATTAAACAGTAGATTTAATTTTTAAGAAATATTTTTAAACCTAAGAATTAAAAAAACTATACTACATATGGAATTTATCAATTTGGATAAATTTCGTTAATTAAAAAAGCACAATATGAATTATTCAAATTGTGCTTTTTTAATTAATAATATGAAGCCATTAAATTCAAATTTGCAATCGCAAATTTCCATAACGGTTTGTGAAATAAAATAATTCTAATATTTTTAAAACAGAATTTAAATTATATGCCGCAAAGCTTTATACCGTTATATCAACTAATTTAATCCTCAATCACATAAGAATATTTTCTCCATTTGTCAATCACTTGTTGCATATCGTCTGGCAAATCACTTTCAAAAAATATGGGTTCTTTTGTGATAGGATGTGTAATGCCTAATGTTTTGGCATGCAAAGCTTGGCGCGGTAAAATTTGAAAACAATTTTCAATAAACTGTTTGTATTTATTACTTGGTAAACCTTTTAAAACACGGTCGCCTCCATATTCATTATCATTAAATAAGGGGTGCCCAATATGTTTCATGTGTATGCGTATTTGGTGTGTGCGTCCTGTTTCTAACTTACATTCTACAACGGTTACATATCCAAAACGTTCAAGCACTTTATAATGTGTAATGGCGTGTTTACCATGTTCGCTATCCGGAAAGCAAGCCATTACTTTTCTGTTTTTTAAATCGCGAGCTACATTGCAAGTAATGGTTCCTTCATCTTGTTTTACATCGCCCCAAACAATGGCAATGTATTTACGATCTAAATTTCTATCAAAAAAATCTTTTGCTAAGCGCGTCATCGCTAATTCTGTTTTAGCAACAATAATAATTCCCGAAGTGTTTTTATCAATACGATGTACTAAACCTGGTCTATCAATTGATAAATCTGCCGTTAATTGAGTTTTAGAAGTTGGTAAATTTTTAAAACGGTATGCTAAAGCATTTACTAATGTACCCGAATAATGGCCGTATGCTGGATGTACAACCATACCTGGTTCTTTATTTACAACACAAACGTAATCATCTTCATACACAACATTAATAGGAATATCTTCTGCAAACACTTCCACATCACGCGGCGGTGTTGTCATTAAAATTGAAATCTCATCAAAGGGTTTAATCTTATAATTAGATTTTATAGATTTTCCATTTACTAAAATACAACTCTCATCAATAGCGTGTTGCAATTTTGTGCGTGTTGCATTTGGAACGCGTATCATCAAATACTTGTCGATACGCATCATTACTTGCCCTTTTTCTACTATGATTTTGCTGTGTTCGTAAAGTTCTTTTTCTTCTTCACCATTTTCAACTTCATCTAAATCGTCTGTCATTTTATCTTGAAATAATTAATTTTTTAGGACTAACGGTTTGCTCACTTCCTGCAAGTAAAACAAAATAAATTCCGTTAGGTAATGTGCTTATATCTATAGCTTCGTTAGTATTAAAGGTGGTTTTTAAAACGGATTGTCCCATCATGTTCATTATTTCCATAAATGCATTTTCTAGTTTTGTAGAATTTGTTTTTATAGTGAGGTTATTTTGAGCAGGATTAGGATATAAAACTAAATCTGTGTTTTTGTTTTGCTCTTGTAAGCCAATAACTATAGGCGGTTCGTAACATCCTAAAACAGGATTTATCATTAACGAACCAGGAATTGTAGATTGTGTCCAACCACTACCAATATCATAATACAAAGCATCCATGTGGTTTGTGTTTCTGTCAAAACCAATGTTTAAAGCTGTGCTAGTTTGTTGTTGTATTCCAAAATAATAGGTTCCTGCATTAAGCGGTAAACAGCTAGTTAATTTGTAAAACGGAATTAAGTTATAGTTTCCTTGAAGGTATTGCGGATACGTAAGACTATCTTTATAAATTAGTGTTGAGCTACTTGGCCCACTGCCACCATCAGCCCAAATTATTATTCTAAATGCTGAACCAATAATTGCGGGGCCATTCACAATAGGGTCAAAATATATTTTTAAACCTTTAATCGTATCATGAGCATTTAATGTAAATCTAACCGCGGTTTTTGCGCCATAAGTATTTACGTAGTAGCCTTGCTCGGCAGTGCCATCATCATACGCGTAATAGTTAGTTAGTTTTTGTATTTGCACAAGTGTATCGTTAGCTCTAACGTAATCGGGCGTTGCAATTGCTGTATGTACTATTTTAAAAAATGTAGAATCAATGAGCGTTGGAAAAACATAACTAAATGTTGGATTAAAATCTGAAGGATTATTATGCCATCCGTTTGGCTGAAAAGGGGTTATTGGATTTGTTCCTCCTGAATAATTAAATAAACTCGGCCCACCAGTTTTAGGATAAATATCAAACTTGTAGCTTTTTGTTTTTGCTACTAATGAATTATTTCTGATGTATGTATGAATGTTGGTTGCCATTTCTCCAACAACAAATTGACGGTAGGGCATTGTTGAATAATTTTTTAAAAACGGCGTGCTTTGGTAACCAAATGTTACGTCTTCAATAATTGTGTCACTTTTCGATCTGTTTTTGTTCAGATAAACATAATCTATATGCCAATGATCTAAACTGCCACTCAATGTTGCTTTATTAATAAAGCGAAATTGAAATAGACTATCAAAATATTGAACATTTGTAATTGGGATCATCACTCTTTTAAAAGCTGTATCTGTTGCCGATGGATTATAACCGGGCTTATACCATATTCGGCTCCAAATAGTTGTAGTAGGATTGTAAAATTCTAATGCCAATTCATCTGCAGGCTCAGGCGCATCACCTCTGCCTTCTGCTTGGTAATAAAAACTTAAATAAACACTATCAGCAGGACTGTAAACTAATGCTCCTTTTTTTTCTAAGTTTATTTTTCGTGATGTTAGGGTGTCTGCTCTTGCCGAACTTCCAACTGGTGCAGCCATATAATAAGGATATCCTTTTTTATTTAATCCATCAAATGTTGCAACGCCAATGCTAATTGGTGCAATTGGAAACCCATTGTTGATGTAAACATTTGAATCAATCCAATGCTTAGTTGTAGGATAAGGACTTTTAGTAGAATAAGAAAAATCATCAAAAAAAGGTAGTGTATCAAGCGCAACTAAAGTTGTTGATTTGCTAGCAAGTGTATTGTTGGTTTGTTTAGTTTGTAAATTAATATTTCCACTCAAAGGGCGCAACTGCTCTTGAGCTAATCCATTAAATAAAATACCAAAAAATAGTATTAAAACAATATGTTTATTTATTAAAATCTTACGCATTCATTGGTTTTATGATTATTCAGGTTCTTCATCATTTACAATGCTATCTGTTGTTATAACATTGTAATCACTTTCACGTTTCCCAACGAATAAATCTATTTTACTTCCTTTTTTTATTGCAACACCCACTTCAATTTCTTTGCCGTTATAAAATTGTTTTAAAACACAGCCTTTACAATCGCCACTTATTTCTGTAATTTTCCCAACTTTAAGTCCATAACTTTCAATCATAAAAATTGCCTGTCTGTCACTTCTATCTACTAATTTTGGCATTGCAATTTGTGGAGCTTGCGTACTAGTAACGTATAAATAGATAATTCTATTGTGTTTTACTAAACTTTTTTCTTCTGGATCTTGCTTAACAACAATGCCAGGTTTTTCTGAAGGGTCGTAAATACTATCAATAATTATATACCTTACGTTTTTCCCTTCAATAAAATTGTCTAATTCAGACATTAGTTTTCCTTTAAAATTTGGAACTTCTGCTGTTTCTGAATGATGAGTGTATATATCCAAAAACTTAACAATAGCCCAAATAGCAATCATTAGAGTAATAATAGCAATGGCTAAATGCTTAAAAAAAAGTTTAGATTTTAAAAAAATAAAGAATTCTTTCATAATTTTTTTGTGACTGTAAATATATACAATTATGTCTTACTCTTAATCAGAGATTTAACATATTTTGCAAGCTTTATCTAAGTAGATAACACTATTAGGCTAGTTGAGTTCTATTGAATCACTAGTTGTTAGGACATTTTGTTGTTGTTTTATTGTGCAATTGATTAACGAATTAAAGACAATTACTATTCATTATTTTTTAATACAAACCCTTTCTATCACTATATTACAGCATGGTTTTTGGGCAGTATTTTTTTAAAAATGCACGATATAATTAAAACAATTTATCAATACTAAATTCATAATATCAAATAAAAGATAAACGCAATAAAAAACTATTTTCTATAAAAACGAAAAAAAGTTATGTTTTTTTTTGCAACAATGGAATTTCTTTCTAAATTTGCAATCCCAAAAATAAGGGGACGTTCTTTTAAAGTATAAAATTAAGCCGAAGTAGCTCAGTTGGTAGAGCCACTGATTTGTAATCAGTAGGTCGGGGGTTCGAGTCCCTTCTTCGGCTCTTAATTTGGGGATATACCAGAGTGGCCAAATGGGACAGACTGTAAATCTGTTGCGCGAGCTTCGGAGGTTCGAATCCTCCTGTCCCCACAAGCAAGCAATGGTTGTCGCATTGAAGCAAGATTAAGCGAAAGTAGCTCAATTGGTAGAGCTCCAGCCTTCCAAGCTGGAGGTTGCGGGTTCGAGACCCGTCTTTCGCTCTATAGTAAATGGAAAGTGAAGTTGTTGAATAACCGTATAAGCGGACAAAAAAGGAAGAATCTGTGCATGCGGTTTAACTTTTTTTGAAAGTCCCTACATTTCATGGGACTTTTCGTGTATACAAAAGTACAGTTCTTTAAAATAAAGCAAACGGCAGATTTAACAAGCTGTTGTAGCTCAGTGGTAGAGCACCTCCTTGGTAAGGAGGAGGTCGGCGGTTCAATCCCGCTCAACAGCTCAACAAGATTGAAAGAGAGAAAATTAAATTAAAAATAAATAATAACAATAAAAAAAAATAACAATGGCTAAAGAAAAATTCGACCGTTCCAAACCACATGTAAACATTGGTACAATTGGTCACGTAGATCACGGTAAAACAACATTAACTGCTGCTATTACAGTTGTATTAGCATCAAAAGGTTTATCAGAAGTTAGAGATTTCTCTTCTATTGATAATGCTCCTGAAGAAAAAGAACGTGGTATTACTATTAATACTTCTCACGTTGAGTATTCTACTGCAACTCGTCACTACGCTCACGTAGATTGTCCAGGACATGCTGATTATGTTAAGAACATGATTACTGGTGCTGCACAAATGGATGGAGCTATTTTAGTAGTAGCTGCAACTGATGGTCCAATGCCTCAAACTCGTGAACATATCCTATTAGCTCGTCAAGTTGGTGTTCCTACAATCGTTGTATTCATGAATAAAGTGGATATGGTTGAAGATGCTGAATTGTTAGAATTAGTTGAAATGGAAATCCGTGAATTATTATCATTCTATAAGTTTGATGGTGATAACACTCCTATTATTCAAGGTTCTGCTTTAGGTGGTTTAAATAACGATCCTAAATGGGTTGATAAAATTATGGAATTAATGGATGCGGTTGATACTTTCATTCCATTACCTCCACGTGAAAAAGATAAGCCATTTTTGATGCCAGTTGAAGACGTGTTTACAATTACTGGTCGTGGAACAGTTGCTACTGGTCGTATTGAAACAGGTGTAATCAACTCTAATGATCCAGTTGAGATCTTAGGTATGGGTGATGAAAAATTAACATCAACTGTTACAGGTGTTGAAATGTTCCGTAAAATTTTAGATTACGGTGAAGCTGGAGATAACGTTGGTTTATTATTACGTGGTATTGACAAAGCTGATATCCGTCGTGGTATGGTTATCGTTAAACCAGGTTCTATTAAAGCACACAAAAAATTTAAAGCTGAGGTTTATATCTTGAAAAAAGAAGAAGGTGGACGTCATACTCCATTCCATAACAAATACCGTCCTCAATTCTATTTACGTACAACGGACGTAACTGGAGAGATTACTTTAGAAGAAGGACGCGAAATGGTTATGCCTGGTGATAACGTTACAATTAATGTTGAGTTACACTCTGCAGTAGCAATGGCTAAAGGTTTACGTTTTGCAATGCGCGAAGGTGGACGTACAGTTGGTGCTGGACAAGTAACTGAAATTACTGAGTAATTAAAAGTGTAGTTTTTTAACAAAATGGCTTGCCGAAAGGCTTAGCCATTTTGTTATTTAATAAAAACACTATTTTACGGGTGTAGTTCAAGGGTAGAATATCGGTCTCCAAAACCGCTGATGGGGGTTCGAATCCCTCCACCCGTGCTATAAAGAAACAAAGTTGAATAATGAATTTACGTTCGAAATTAGAATTAAAATTTATATAATTAATCTTAAATCAAAAAGAAAATGAGCAAGATTGGAACATACATCGAAGAAACTAAAGATGAATTATTTAATAAAGTAACTTGGCCAACTTGGCCAGAATTACAAAATAGTGCTATATTAGTAATGATAGCTTCAACAATTATTGGGTTATTAGTTTGGGGAATGGATATGGCATTTAGTAAGTTAATGGAATTAGCTTATCAAATGGTTAATGGTTTATAATTAATTACACTGACAAAATGGCTGAAATAGTAAATAAAGAACCTTCTTCGATTGAAAAAAAATGGTACGTTGTGCGTGCTATTAGTGGTCAAGAGAAAAAAGTAAAACAATATATTGAAGTTGAGATTAATCGTTTAAAAATGAATGATTATGTTGCTCAAGTTCTTATCCCAACCGAAAAATTTATTCAAATTCGTAATGGTAAGAAATTTCAAAAAGAACGTTCGTTTTACCCTGGCTATGTTTTAATAGAGGCCGCTTTGGTAGGTGAAGTTTCTCACGTTATTAGAAACATTACTGGTGTTATTGGTTTTTTAGGAGAATCAAAACGTGGTGATGCCGTACCAATGCGTTTATCAGAGGTAAATCGTATTTTAGGAAAAGTTGATGAATTAACAGAATCAGAAAGTGTTGTAACTAGTAATTATATTATTGGCGAATCAGTTAAAGTAATTAACGGACCATTTAATGGTTTCAATGGTACAATTGAAGAAATTAACGAAGAGAAGAAAAAAATTAAAGTTACTGTTAAGATTTTTGGTCGTAAAACACCTGTTGAATTAAGTTTCGGCGAAGTAGAAAGAGAATAATTAAAAAATTGAATGGTGTAAATCTAGTTAAAATGAGATCCTTTGCTGCTTCCAACTCAAAGTCAATTTAACTAAACGATTTATACCCAACAATGTAACAAACAAATAAAAACAAAAAAATGGCAAAAGAGTTATCAGCAATTGTAAAGCTTCAGATTAAAGGTGGAGCTGCTAACCCGTCGCCTCCAATTGGTCCTGCTTTAGGTGCAAAAGGTGTTAACATTATGGAGTTCTGTAAGCAATTTAATGCTAGAACTCAAGAACAAGCTGGTAAAGTATTACCTGTTTTGATTAATGTATACGCTGACAAAACTTTTGATTTTATTATCAAACGTACACCAGTAGCAGTTCAAATATTAGAGGTAACTAAGGTTAAACAAGGTTCTGGCGAAAGTAACCGTAAAAAAGTTGGTTCTATTTCATGGGATCAAATTCGTACCATAGCAACAGACAAAATTGTAGACATGAACTGTTTTACAATTGAAGCTGCAATGTCGATGGTTGCGGGAACTGCACGTAGCATGGGAATCACCACAACAGGAGAAGCACCTGTAAAAAACTAATTCAATTAATTATTAATCAAAAAACAAGCTTTTTAAAAAATGGCAACGTTAACTAAAAAAAGAAAAGTAGCAGATGCTAAGTTCGATTCGAACAAAGCACACACTGTTGCTGAAGCTTCAAAAGTTGTGAAAGAAATCACAACTACAAAATTTGATGCGTCCGTGGATCTTGCGATCCGTTTAGGAGTTGATCCTCGTAAAGCTAATCAAATGGTTCGTGGAACTGTTACCTTGCCTCACGGTACGGGTAAAGTATTGCGCGTTTTAGCAATTGTTACTCCTGATAAGGAAGCAGAAGCTAGAGCAGCAGGAGCGGATTTCGTTGGATTAGACGAATACATCGAAAAAATTAAAAACGGGTGGACAGATGTCGACGTAATTATCACTATGCCTTCAGTAATGGGGAAAGTTGGTGCATTAGGTCGTGTATTAGGACCTCGTGGTTTAATGCCTAACCCTAAAACAGGAACTGTTACCATGGATATTGGTAAAGCAGTAACTGATTCAAAGGGTGGTAAAATTGATTTTAAAGTAGACAAAGCTGGAATTGTACACACAGGAATTGGTAGAGCATCTTTCGACGCTCAAAAATTAACTGAAAACGCAATGGAAGTTTTACAAGCTATTATGAAATTAAAACCATCGTCTGCAAGAGGAACTTACGTTAAGTCGGTTTACATGAGCAGTACTATGAGTTCGGGTATTTTAATCGATCCAAAAACATTTAATTAATAAACAAACTTTATTACTATGAACAAACAAGAAAAAACACAAGAAATAGATCGTTTAGTTGGCATTTTAAATGCTAATACAAAAATCTATTTAGCAGATTGTTCTTCTTTGTCAGTAGAAAAGGTAAATCAATTACGCCGTTCTTGTTATGAGAAAAACGTAAGTATGTCTGTTGTTAAAAACACTCTATTAGCGAAAGCTTTAGAGCGTGCAAACGATAGCAATCTTGCGCAACTTATTCCAGCACTAAAAGGCCAAACAGCTTTAATCTTAACAGAAACATCTAATGTGCCTGCTAAGTTAATTAAAGAGTTTCGCAAAGGAACTGATAAACCTCAATTAAAAGCAGCTTACGTTGAAGAAATGATATTTATTGGCGACGATAAATTAGATGCATTAGTAGGATTAAAATCGAAAAACGAGTTAATCGCAGATGTTATCGCATTACTTCAAGCTCCAATTCAACGTGTAATAGGTGGTTTAGAAAACAAAACCAAAGAAAGCGAAGAAGTAGCAGCTTAAATTGATACTGAATACAAAGAATAAACTAGTCTTACATAGTGTAAGCAAAACAAATTAAATTAATAAAAATAACAAATTAAACTAATAAAAAAATGGCAGACGTAAAAGCAATCGCTGAAACATTAGTAAACTTGACAGTTAAAGAGGTTCAAGAATTAGCAACAGTATTAAAAGACGAATACGGAATCGAACCAGCAGCAGCAGCAGTAGTTGTAGCAGCAGGTGGTGGCGCTGATGCCGCTGCAGCAAAAACATCTTTTGATGTAATTTTGTTAGAAGCAGGTGCAGCTAAATTAGGTGTAGTTAAAGTTGTAAAAGACTTAACAGGATTAGGATTAAAAGAAGCTAAAGATTTAGTTGACGGTGCTCCAAAACCAGTTAAAGAAGGTATCTCTAAAGAAGAAGCAGAGTCTATCAAAAAGACTTTAGAAGAAGCTGGTGCAAAAGTAGAAGTAAAATAATTTACTTACAAAACTAAGGCGTTAGGGTGTATTTGCTAGTCAAAACACCTTAACCCTTTTTTCTATTTTTAGTAATTTGTCGTGAATCTTTTAAGAATACTAACTAATTAACTTAATTACATTGGCTACACAAATAAAAAAATCACAGAGAATCAATTTCTCTTCGAACAAATTTCCAATTGAATATCCAGATTTTTTGGATATACAAGTGAAATCTTTCCAAGATTTCTTTCAATTAGAAACAACACCGGACAATCGTAAAAACGAAGGTTTATTCCGAGTGTTTGCCGAAAACTTTCCTATTTCTGATGCGAGAAACAATTTCGTGTTAGAATTTTTGGATTATTTCGTAGATCCACCACGCTATGCTCTAGAAGAGTGTATTAGCCGTGGTTTAACTTATTCAGTGCCTTTAAAAGCTAAATTAAAGCTTTATTGTACTGATCCTGAACATGAAGATTTTGAAACCATTGTGCAGGATGTTTATTTAGGAACAATACCTTACATGACTCCAAAAGGTTCTTTCGTAATCAACGGAGCTGAGCGTGTTATCGTTTCTCAATTACATCGTTCACCAGGTGTGTTTTTCGGCCAAAGCCGTCACGCTAATGGTACTAAATTATATAGTGCTCGTGTTATCCCTTTTAAAGGTTCTTGGATTGAATTTGCTACAGACATTAATAATGTAATGTATGCTTACATCGATCGTAAGAAAAAATTACCAGTAACCACGTTATTACGTGCTATCGGTTTTGAAAGCGATAAACAAATTTTAGAAATATTTGGTCTTGCTGATGAAGTGAAAGTTTCAAAAGCTGGGTTAAAACGTGAAGTAGGACGTAGATTAGCAGCTCGTGTTTTAAAAACATGGATTGAAGATTTCGTTGATGAGGATACTGGGGAAGTTGTCTCTATCGAGCGTAACGAAGTTATTGTAGATCGTGAAACGATTTTAGATGATATTCATATCGACTTAATTGCTGATGCTGGTGTTAAATCTATTATTTTACATAAAGAAGACGTTAATACGGCTGATTTTGCTATTATCTATAATACGTTACAAAAAGATTCTACAAATTCTGAAAAAGAAGCAATCGAGTATATCTACCGTTTACTTCGTAATGCCGAACCACCTGATGAAGAAACTGCTCGTGGCGTTATTGATAAATTATTTTTCTCTGACAAACGTTATGATTTAGGAGAAGTAGGTCGTTTCCGTATCAACAAAAAGTTGAATATCGATATTCCAATGAATATTCGTGTTTTAACTAAAGAAGATATTATCTTAATCATGAAATATTTGATCGAGTTAATTAATTCTAAAACTGATGTGGATGATATTGATCACTTGTCTAACCGTCGTGTTCGTACTGTTGGTGAGCAATTATTTTCTCAATTTGGTGTTGGTTTAGCACGTATGGCTCGTACTATTCGTGAACGTATGAATGTTCGTGATAACGAGGTATTTACACCAACCGATTTAATTAATGCAAAAACATTATCTTCTGTAATTAATTCGTTCTTCGGAACCAATCAATTATCGCAGTTCATGGATCAAACCAACCCATTATCGGAAATTACGCATAAGCGTCGTTTATCGGCACTAGGGCCAGGAGGTTTATCTCGTGAGCGTGCAGGTTTTGAGGTGCGTGACGTTCACTACACTCACTACGGCCGTTTATGTACAATTGAAACTCCAGAAGGACCAAATATTGGATTGATTTCTTCACTTTGCGTTTTTGCAAAAGTTAATAAATTAGGATTTATTGAAACTCCTTTCCGTTCGGTAACAAATGGTAGAGTTGATGTTAATAAACCAATTACTTATTTAACTGCTGAAGAAGAAGATTCACAAAACATTGCACAAACAAGTGCTGAATTAGATGACAAAGGTAATTTTGTTAATAATAAAGTTACAGCTCGTTACGAAGGAGATTTTCCAGTAATTGAGCCAGGTAAAGTAAATTTAATGGACGTTGCTCCAAATCAAATTGCTTCTATCGCTGCGTCATTAATTCCTTTCTTGGAGCATGATGATGCCAACCGTGCCTTAATGGGTTCGAACATGCAACGTCAAGCAGTTCCTTTATTACGCCCTGAAGCGCCAATTGTTGGTACTGGTATCGAAGCTCGTGTAGCTGAAGATAGCCGTGTATTAATTAATGCTGAAGGCGATGGTATTGTTGAATACGTTGATGCTCGTGAAATTATTATACGTTACAACAGAACTAAAGACGAGCAATTAGTGAGTTTTGAAGGTGATGTTAGAACTTATAAATTAACTAAATTCCAAAAAACAAATCAAAGTACTTGTATGAACTTAAAGCCAATCGTTAAGAAAGGTGATAAAGTAACTAAAGGACAAGTATTATGTGATGGTTATGCAACAGACAAAGGTGAATTAGCTTTAGGTAGAAACTTAAAAGTTGCGTTCATGCCTTGGAAAGGGTATAATTTTGAGGATGCCATTGTTATTTCTGAACGTATCATTCGTGATGATGTATTTACATCTATTCATATTGATGAGTATTCTTTAGAAGTGCGTGATACAAAACGTGGAATGGAAGAATTAACTCCAGATATTCCTAACGTAAGTGAAGAAGCAACTAAAGATTTAGATGAAAAAGGTGTTATTCGTGTTGGTGCTGAGGTTAAAGAAGGTGATATCTTAATTGGAAAAATTACTCCAAAAGGTGAAACTGATCCATCTCCAGAAGAAAAATTATTACGTGCTATCTTTGGTGATAAAGCAGGTGATGTGAAAGATGCTTCATTGCGTGTTTCTCCGTCTGTAAAAGGTGTTATCGTTGACAAAAAATTATTCTCTCGTGCGATTAAGGATAAAAAACAAAAAGCCGATGAGAAACCGTTAATTGATAAATTAGATGCTGATCATCATAAAAATGTTGCAAACCTTAAATACCAATTAATCGAAAAATTATTTGAACTAGTTAATGGTCGCACTTCTCAAGGTGTTTCTAATATCTTAGGAGAAGAAATTATTGCAAAAGGAACTAAGTTTACTCAAAAATTATTAGAAAAAGTTGATTACTCGGAAGTAAATCCAGGTAATTGGACAACTGATAAAGATAAAAACGAGCAAATTGAGCGTTTAATGCACAATTTCATGATTAAGTTCAATGATTTCTTAGGTCAATACAAACGTACTAAATTCCAAATTACAGTTGGTGATGAATTACCAAACGGAATTGTACAATTAGCAAAAATCTACATCGCTCAAAAACGTAAGTTAAAAGTAGGTGATAAGATGGCTGGTCGTCATGGAAATAAAGGTATTGTTGCACGTATTGTTCGTGATGAAGATATGCCTTATTTAGATGATGGAACTCCGGTTGATATCGTATTAAATCCATTAGGTGTGCCATCTCGTATGAACATCGGACAAATTTACGAAACAGTATTAGCTTGGGCTGGTAAAGAATTAGGATTGAAATTCTCTACACCAATCTTTGATGGTGCTACAATGGAACAAATTGATAGTTATACAACTAAAGCAGGAATTCCTCAATACGGTCGTACTTATTTAATTGATGGCGGAACAGGTGAGAAATTTGATCAGCCAGCTACTGTAGGTATTATCTATATGTTGAAATTAGGTCACATGGTTGATGATAAAATGCACGCTCGTTCAATAGGGCCATACTCATTAATTACACAACAACCTCTTGGTGGTAAAGCACAATTTGGTGGTCAGCGTTTTGGTGAGATGGAGGTTTGGGCACTAGAAGCATACGGTGCAGCCAATGTGCTACAAGAATTGTTAACTATTAAATCGGATGATGTAATGGGTCGTGCAAAAGCTTATGAAGCAATTGTAAAAGGCGAAAACATTCCAACTCCGGGGATACCTGAATCGTTTAATGTATTAATGCACGAATTACGTGGATTGGCATTAGATGTAACACTTGACTAAGAGACACTTTAACTCCTTTGTTGACTGAGGCACTCGAAGTCAACAAAGGAAAAAAGTAAATAAATTTTTATTATCACTAAACCCAAAAAGCAAAAAAATGGCTTTAAGAAAAGATAACAAAGTAAAATCAAACTTCTCAAAAATCACTATTAGTTTAGCTTCTCCAGAAACTATTCTTCAACGTAGTAGTGGTGAGGTTTTGAAACCAGAAACCATCAATTACCGAACATACAAACCAGAAAGAGATGGTTTGTTTTGCGAACGTATTTTCGGACCAGTTAAAGATTACGAATGTCACTGTGGTAAATACAAACGTATCCGTTACAAGGGGATTATTTGTGACCGTTGTGGTGTTGAGGTTACAGAGAAAAAAGTTCGTAGAGAACGTATGGGTCACATTAACTTAGTTGTTCCTGTTGCTCATATCTGGTACTTCCGTTCATTACCAAATAAAATTGGTTATTTATTAGGCTTACCAACTAAAAAATTAGATATGATTATTTACTACGAGCGTTATGTAGTAATTAATGCAGGTGTTGCTGCGCAAGGTGGCACACAATATTTAGATTTTTTATCTGAAGAAGAATATTTAAATTTATTAGACACGCTTCCAAAAGAAAATGCTTTATTAGACGATGCAGATCCTAATAAATTTATTGCTAAAATGGGAGCCGAAGCTTTACAAGATTTATTAGCACGTTTAGAGTTAGATGAATTATCTTACGAATTACGTCATAAAGCAAATACAGAAACATCTCAACAACGTAAAAACGAAGCATTAAAACGTTTACAAGTTATTGAGGCTTTCCGTTCTGCGAACAAACATATTGAAAATCGTCCTGAATGGATGATTATTAAAACGGTTCCGGTTATTCCGCCAGAATTGCGTCCTTTGGTGCCATTAGATGGTGGTCGTTTTGCTACTTCTGATTTAAATGATTTATACCGTCGTGTTATTATTCGTAACAACCGTTTAAAACGTTTAATTGAAATTAAAGCGCCAGATGTAATTTTACGTAATGAAAAACGTATGTTACAAGAGTCAGTTGATTCATTATTTGACAACTCTCGTAAATCTAACGCAGTTAAAACAGAATCAAACCGCCCATTAAAATCATTATCTGATTCATTAAAGGGTAAACAAGGTAGATTCCGTCAAAACTTATTAGGAAAACGTGTGGATTATTCGGCTCGTTCGGTAATTGTTGTAGGACCTGAAATGAAATTACATGAGTGTGGTTTACCTAAGGATATGGCAGCTGAATTATTCAAGCCATTTATTATCCGTAAAATGATTGAGCGTGGTATCGTGAAAACGGTAAAATCTGCCAAGAAAATTGTAGATAAAAAAGAGCCAATTGTTTGGGATATCTTAGAAAACGTATTAAGAGGTCACCCGGTTATGTTAAACCGTGCGCCTACATTACATAGATTAGGTATTCAAGCATTCCAACCAAAATTAATTGAAGGAAAAGCAATCCAATTACATCCATTAGTTTGTTCGGCATTCAACGCCGATTTTGACGGGGATCAAATGGCGGTACACGTTCCATTAGGACATGCCGCAGTATTAGAAGCACAAATTTTAATGTTAGCTTCTCATAACATTTTAAATCCTTCAAATGGTGCACCAGTAGCAGTTCCATCTCAGGACATGGTTTTAGGTTTATATTATTTAACTAAATCTAAAAAGAATTTACCTAATGATGCTGTTAAAGGCGAAGGAAAAATATTTTATAGTTCAGACGAAGTTATTATTGCTTTAAATGAAAGGCAAGTTGACATCCATGCACAAATAAAAGTAAGAGTTACAAATGCAGTTGAAGGGAAAGAATTAGTTTCTAAATTAATTGAAACGACTGTTGGTCGTGTTATGTTTAACTTAGTTGTGCCCCACGAAGTTGGTTATATCAATGAACTTTTAACTAAAAAATCATTACGTGATATTATCGGAATGGTAGTTAAGAAAACAGGTATGGCTAAAACTGCTAAATTCTTAGATGATATCAAAGATTTAGGATTTAAAACGGCCTTCAAAGGTGGATTATCATTTAACTTAGGTGATATTGAAACTCCAGCTGAGAAATTCAAAATTATTAAAGATGCGCGCGTTCAAGTTGATGAAGTTATGAGTAATTACTCAATGGGCTTTATTACTAACAACGAACGTTACAACCAAGTAATTGATATTTGGACACATGCTAACTCTAAAGTTACTAAAAAAGTAATGGATGTGTTAAGTACCGATAAACAAGGATTCAACTCTGTTTACATGATGCTTGATTCTGGAGCTCGTGGATCTAAAGAACAAATTAAACAGTTAAGTGGAATGCGTGGTTTGATGGCTAAGCCTCAAAAAGCGGGTGATACAACGGCTTCAATTATTGAAAACCCTGTATTATCTAATTTCCGTGAAGGTTTATCCATCTTAGAATACTTTATTTCTACGCATGGTGCTCGTAAAGGTTTAGCGGATACGGCTTTAAAAACAGCAGATGCGGGTTACTTAACTCGTCGTTTGGTTGACGTTGCGCAAGATGTTATTATTAACGAAGAAGATTGTGGTACTTTACGTGGTTTAACGGCTATTCCTCTTAAAAATAACGATGATATCGTTGAATCACTAGGAGAAAGAGTTTTAGGTCGTATTTCAACAAACGATTTATATCATCCAACAACTGGCGAATTAATCGTTACAGGTGGTGAAATGATTACTGAAGATGTTTGTGAATTAATTGAAGCATCTCCAATCGAATCTGTTGAAATTCGTTCAGTATTAACTTGCGAAAGTAAATTAGGAGTTTGCGCTAAATGTTATGGCCGTAACTTATCTAACGGACGTCAAGTTCAATTAGGTGAAGCTGTTGGTGTAATTGCTGCACAATCTATTGGTGAACCAGGTACACAGTTAACATTACGTACGTTCCACGTTGGGGGTACAGCATCAAATACTGCTGCATCATCTAGCTTAGTGGCTAAATATGATGGTGTTGCTGAAATCGATGAATTAAGAACTGTTGAACGTGTTAATGCAGATGGCGTTAAAGCTAATGTTGTTATTGGTCGTTCTACTGAAGTTCGTATTGTTGATGGAAATACTGGTATAACATTAACTACAGGAAATATTCCTTACGGTTCTCAGTTATATATTAAACCAAATGCTAAACTTAAAAAAGGAGATTTAATTTGTGATTGGGATCCGTATAACGCAGTTATCGTTTCTGAATTTGCAGGTACAGTTGACTTTGAAGGTATTAAAGAAAACATTACTTATCGTGAAGAATCTGATGAACAAACAGGCTTCCGTGAGAAAGTAATTATTGAAAGTAGAGATAAAACATTAAGTCCTTTATTAAGAATTGTTGACAAAAAAGGGGAGCCTTTAAAAACATACAATTTACCTATTGCTGCACACATTGTTATTAATGAAGGAGCAAAAGTTGAATTAGGACAAATTTTAGTTAAGATCCCTCGTATTACTGGTAAAACAGGAGATATTACAGGAGGTTTACCTCGAGTAACTGAGTTATTTGAAGCACGTAACCCAAGTAATCCTTCAGTTGTATCTGAAATTGATGGTATCGTTTCTTTCGGTAAAATTAAACGTGGTAACCGTGAGGTTGTAGTTGAAGCTAAAACTGGCGAACAACACCGTTATTTAGTTTCTTTATCTAAACATATTTTGGTTCAAGAGAATGATTTTGTAAAAGCAGGTGAGCAATTATCTGATGGAGCAACTTCTCCTGGTGATATTTTATCAATCAAAGGGCCAACAGCTGTTCAAGAATACTTAGTGAACGAAATACAAGAGGTTTACCGTTTACAAGGACAAAAATTGAATGATAAGCATTTCGAAACGATTGTTCGTCAGATGATGCGTAAAGTTCAAATTGAAGATCCAGGAGATACTTCTTTCTTAGAAGCACAATTGATTAATAAAATTCAATTTATGGCTGAGAATGATGAATTGTATGGTAAAAAAGTGGTTGTTGAAGTTGGTGATTCTGAAAACTTAAAACGCGGTCAAATTGTTACTACGCGTAGATTACGTGATGAGAACTCAGTATTACGTCGTAAAGATTTAAAACTAGTTGAAGCGCGTGATGCAGTTCCTTCTACAGCAACACCAATATTACAAGGTATTACAAGAGCATCGTTACAAACAAATAGTTGGATTTCTGCGGCATCCTTCCAGGAAACTACAAAGGTGTTAAACGAAGCTGCAGTGCACGGAAAAGTGGATACATTACAAGGATTAAAAGAAAACGTAATTGTTGGGCATTTAATTCCTGCTGGTACAGGTTTACGCCAATACGAGAAAATTGTAGTAGGAAGCAAAGAAGAGTACGAGCGATTAATGGCTAGTAAAGAAGAGATAGAAGAAGAAGCGTAATAGTTTCAATATTGTTGAACCTGATTCAGCATCTCTTTAAAAATAAATAATTAAAACCCTCAACAAACTGTTGAGGGTTTTTTGTTTTATGGAATTTAAATAAATTTTAGGGGTAAGCTTATTAGTTAAATTATAAAATAGCCCAAAACGTTAGGTCACCCATAACTAGATTCGTCAAGACATTAAATAAATGGGTTAATCCGTTATTAAAAATAACAGTATTAACATTTTTTTCAAGACAAAAAAAGGTAGCTACCTTTTAAATTCAATGTTTAATGAGTATTACAAGATAGCTCTAAATAATAAAAACAATCCTCCCGAAAGAAGAATAGTTACAGGCAATGTGAGAACCCATGCTAACACAATATTTATTACAGTACCTTTTTGTAAATTTTTCAATCCTCTTTTAGCAACCATGCTTCCCATTATACCAGAGCTTAACATGTGTGTTGTACTCACAGGCACACCAAAGCGTGTAGCAACTCCAATGCCAATAGAAGCTACTAATTCAGCTGAAGCGCCTTGCGCATAGCTCATGTGTTGTTTCCCTATTTTTTCCCCAATTGTTTTCACAATTCGTTTCCAGCCAATCATCGTTCCTAATCCTAATGATATTGAAATCATAATGATTACCCAAGACGGCGCATATTCTACTAGTTTTTTGGAAGATTTAATTTCTGATTTTAACGAAATTATTTCCTTTTTGGATAAAGATAAATTCCCTCCTGCAATAAGTTTTTCGCAGCCTTTCGTGATTTTTAAGATATCTTTTCTTAAGCTAAAACGAGTTGCAATATCAACATCATCAGATTTTGTTTTCCCTGACGTTTCATTAGAAAAATGAGTGCTGTAATTTTGGAGATCATTATAAGAAATCATTTCTTTTTTAGAAAGAATTGTAGTGTCAGCCTTTAAAATAGCTGATTGCATAAATTGAACATTTGCATTTATGCTTTGTAGGTTTACAGAATTATCTAAAGAAAAATAACCCGGCATAATGGCTATTAAAATCATCATCACTAAACCAACCCCTTTTTGCCCATCATTTTGTCCGTGAAAAAAACTTACCAATCCGCAAGTTGTCCAAAGTAACATTCTAATCCATAATGGGGGTTTTTTTCCAGGAATGGGTTCTTTGTAAATGGCGTCGTTTTTTATGAAACGTTTAAAAATGAACATCATTAAAATTGCTAATGAAAACCCTGCTAAAGGAGAAATTAATAAAGCTAAACCAGTATCTTTTGCTTTATCCCAGTTTACCGCACTTCCTCCAATATTATCAGGTAAAAAATAAAACGCTAAACCGATTCCTAAAATAGAGCCAATTAAAGAATGAGAACTTGATGCCGGCAAACCAAAAAACCAAGTCCCTAAATTCCAAATAATAGCAGAAAGCAATAAAGCTAATATCATCGAAATACCATGATATACGTTATTGTCTACTAAAACCTCCATTGGTAATAAATTGATAATTCCCATTGCTACGGCAATCCCTCCAGTCATTACTCCTAAAAAATTCAAAAAGCCACTATAAACAACTGCAACAGTTGGTTTCATAGAGTTAGTGTAAATAACTGTGGCTACAGCATTAGCCGTATCATGAAATCCGTTTACAAATTCAAACGAACATGCCAATACTAGGCAAAGTACTAAAAATATAATTAAGGTAGTTGACATGTTTTATTTAATATTAGAGTTGTAAATGTATATGGTTTAACCTTTCTTAATGTTAAGATGATGTTAAGTTAAGGCTAAAATCAAAAAAATTATTATTCTCGCAATATGCAGCTTTTTAAATTGTTGATTTTCTCGTATTTTAATTAATTCGAATAAGGAAAAGAACGACCGATGTTAAAAGGTAATCAAATGTAAATAAATTAT